>QNBZ01000116.1 GCA_003644295.1 Planctomycetota bacterium | reverse complement strand
TTCCGGCAGCCGATTCACTATTGGTGGTACGCAGATTACTTCACCGTTACTCGGCCCGGGCAATGTCGAAAATGCACTTGCCGCCTGGGCTGTTTGCAGCCGGTGCGGAATAAATATCAACGATTTCTCTTATGCCTTAAAGACCATCCCGGCCATTCATAGCCGAGCCGAGCCGCTGCAAATCGGAACGCTGACGGTGTTAAACGATTGTTATAATGCGAACCCGGCTTCGATGAAAAATGCGCTGGAGATACTGGCCAATCTTGGTTTAACTGAAAACCGCCGATTGGTTTTTGTCTGCGGCGACATGGCCGAACTCGGCGAACAGGCCGAGCGACTGCACAATGAGTTAGGCGATTCTATCGCGAAAGCCAAGGTGCAGCTATTGCTGGCTGTCGGCGAATTTGCAAAAATCACTGCACAGGCCGCAGAAAGAGTTGCCGACTACGATTTGGAAACAAAATGTTTTGAAGATACCGCTTCGCTCTGCGATAATATGCAAAAATTCATAAAAGATTCCGATATAATACTGGTAAAAGGTTCACGGACAGCCAAACTGGAAATGGCAGTCGAAAAACTAAAAGAACTTTTTTCGTAAGAAATTTTTATACTCAAAAAACAAACCCTGCCATAGTGATGGCAGGGCTAACCAAATACGATACACGGACGACGATATACGATTATGATATATCACTTATTATGGCATTTTCGTAATGTTTTTACTCACCGGCTGGGCTTTTACGCTTATCAGGACGTGATGTTTCGCTCCGTAGCGGCGACGCTGACCAGCTTGCTGTTCGCTTTTGTGATTGGCCCCAGAATTATTCGCTGGCTGATGCGCAAAAAAATCGGCGACCGGCCGGAATTCCATCACGCAGCGCTGAACGAACTGACCAAAGAAAAGGCCAATACCCCGACAATGGGCGGCTTGATTATCATATTTTCTGTTCTTGCCGGCAGCTTATTGTGGGCCAAACTAAATAATCCCTTTGTTCAGAAAGCCGTAATTTTAGTAATATGGTTCGGTGCTCTTGGAGCCGTTGATGACTGGCTCAAGCTTACCAGCAATATTCGCCACCGCAGCAGAAACGGATTAAGGCCGTGGGAAAAACTTATCTTTCAATTTGGAGGGGCGGTCCTAATCGCAAGGTTCTTATACGCCGATTTTGTCAACATCCCCGACGGCCAATTGTTCTGGCTGCCGTTCTACAAGCACGGCCTGCCTTTAGCCAATTGGATGTTCCTGTTGATAGCGATTTTTTACATTTCAGCCACCAGTAATGCCGTCAACTTTGCCGATGGTATGGACGGATTGGCCGCCGGCTGCGTCGGGATGGTCAGTATAGTTCTGGCGGTACTTTGCTATGTCGCTTCTGAAACGATGACACGAACCAGCACGGTTACCTGGGCAAGTTATCTTCTGCTGCCGGCCATACCGCAGGCCGGTGAACTGTGCATCTTTTATTCGGCAATTACCGGTGCCGTACTCGGCTTTTTGTGGTACAACTGCCACCCAGCTCAAACATTTATGGGCGATGTCGGCTCGCTTCCTCTGGGAGCGGCAATGGGTTATGGTGCGCTGGTTACGAGAAATGAAATCCTGCTTTTGATTATTGGCGGAGTATTCGTCATTGAATTGCTCAGTGTGGCCTTACAAATCGGATATTTCAAATACACCGGCGGCAAACGTATTTTCAGATGCGCTCCTATCCATCACCATTTTCATTTAATCGGCTGGAGTGAGCCGCAGGTGGTGGTACGATTTTGGCTTTTAGCCGCCGCTTTTGCCGCCATTGCCCTGGCGACTCTGAAAATCCGTTGAGCTGTCCTTCGATTTTTGTTGTATATGGTAGTCAAACTATTATTATACTATTCACAAAGAAATTACCAATAACCAATCCTTTTGAGGAAACACAAATGAAAGATGAATTTGAATTTGTTCGCTTGGTTGGCAATGAAAGACGGGTCGCTTCGACGCTGAAAGGTGTCTCACGGCACTGGCAGGACGACCGGGAGCGATTCCTGTTTATCAGTCCTCACGATGACGATGTCGCAATAGGGGCCGGGCTGTTGATACAACTGGCCAAACGTGAAAACGTCCCTGTGCATATACTCATCGCCACCGATGGCAGTATGGGCTATTGTACAGATGCCGAGAAGCACACCATAGCGCAGGTTCGTAAAAAGGAAACCTTCGAATGTTATCAGATACTCGGCGTACCGGAAGAAAACATCGTCTGGCTTAACTTCCCTGATTGCCAATTGAATAATTACCGAGGCAGGCGAACCGCGCAACCAGACGATAAAGCCGTAATAAATAATTTCACCGGCTTGCAGAACGCCTTTACATATTATCTGAGAAAAACAAAGCCTACACAGTGTTTCCTGCCAACCTCAAATGACCTGCACCCTGACCACCGTATTATCCACGCCGAATTTCTCATAAGCATATTTCACGCCGCCGGTAACATCTGGCCGGAACTGGGGGCTCCGCTTGAAAAAACTCCTTATGTCCACGAGATGGCCATCTATTGCGATTTCCCCGAACCTCCGCAACTACAGATGCGCACTCCCGTCTCCTTCCTCGAGAGGAAACTTAAAGCAATCGCTGCATTCCACTCACAGAAACAAATAAGCTCCGTAATTAAGATTATCAAAAACGCCGGCCCGGAAGAATACATAAGAGCGCTGGAGTTTAAACTTTACAACCCACGCGGGTATAGAGACCTCTTCGAAGAAAAAGGGACAATAGATTTTATCCACAGGTAACATTATGAGTCCCGATTTCTCGGAACGAAGCAATTATATATTGTGGTCTTCTTCGATATGGATGTGGACATTATTTCGATAGTCCTGGTAATCATCGGAGCCAAATTTATCCAGTTCGCGCTGTGCCAGGAAAATTTTTACAGCGGTAATCAAACAGCCCGCACCTGCAATCGAAAATACTATCGCCGCCAGCGTTGCGAAAAGTTCAGGCAGTGCGATAATAATAATCCCGAAGCCAATCAGCAGTAGCCCTACGATAAATATCGCCGTCGCTATGCCTCTGGACGCATGAGAGATTGCATTTGTATAAAATCGAAAACTCATATTCGTATCCCGTGTCCCGTGACCCGTAACTCAAAAGCCGAGCTCCGGGTCACGGGCGACGAATTAGTACATTCCGCCTCCTGGCGGCATTGCCGGTGGCGTTTCTTTCTTTTCAGGAATCTCGCTGACTATGGCATCTGTGGTCAGCAGCAGTGAAGCGATTGATGCGCCGTTTTGCAAAGCAGCTCTTTCGACCTTTGTCGGCACAATCACGCCGAACCCAATCATATCGCCGTATTTCTTTCGCATCGCATCGTAGCCAAAGTTCTTCTCGTTGCTTTCCATAACTTTCTGGGCGACTATTGAGCCATCCAGGCCGGCATTTTCGGCAATTTGCTTAATCGGAGCTACCACGGCTCTGCGTACAATATCAACGCCTACTTTAGCATCACCGTCTGCTTTGACTTTATCCAATGCAGATAAGGCCCTGAGCATTGGCACCCCGCCGCCAGGCAGGATACCTTCTTCGACAGCCGCTCGGCAGGCGTGCAGTGCGTCTTCTACGCGTGCCTTTTTCTCTTTCATCTCTGCTTCGGTCGCTGCCCCGACATTGATTTGCGCAACGCCGCCGGCCAGCTTCGCCAACCGCTCCTGCAGTTTCTCGATGTCGTAGTCGCTGGTGGAGTTATCAATCTCGGTTCTAATCTGTTCGATTCTGCCTTTGATAGCTTCTGTGCTGCCGGCGCCTTCAATAATGGTGGTGTTATCTTTGTCAATAGTAATTCGCTTCGCCCGACCTAATTGTTTGAGTTCGATACTCTCTAACTGCAGACCTAAATCCTCGAAAATCGCCTCGCCACCGGTCAGAATGGCGATGTCGCTGAGCATCGCTTTTCGTCTGTCGCCGAAGCCGGGCGCCTTCACAGCCGCCACCTGCAGCACGCCGCGCAGTTTATTAACAACCAGCGTAGCCAGCGCTTCGCCCTCAACGTCCTCGGCGATAATCAACAATGGCTTACCCTGCTTGGCCACTTTCTCAAGTAATGGAACAAGCGATTTTACCGAGCTGATTTTCTTCTCATGCACAAGGATATACGGCTTTTCCAGCACAACCGTCATATTCTCCATATTATTGATAAAGTGCGGACTAAGGTATCCTTTGTCGAACTGCATACCTTCGACCAGTTCGACAGTCGTTTCTAATGATTGGCCTTCTTCAACTGTGATGACACCGTCTTTACCGACTTTATCCATCGCCTCGGCCATATTTTTGCCGATTTCAGAATCCTGATTCGCCGAGCAGGTTGCTACCTGTTCAATCTGCTTGCTCGACTCAACAGGGATGCTCATCTTTTGCAGTTCTTCGACTATTGCAGCGACGGCGATGTCGATGCCGCTCTTTATCTGCGTCGGGTTGGCGCCAGCGGTGATGTTTTTAAGGCCTTCATCGAATATACTCTCGGCCAGAATTGTTGCGGTTGTTGTTCCGTCTCCGGCTATTGTCGATGTCTTCGAAGCCACTTCTTTGACCATCTGTGCGCCCATATTTTCGTATGAGTCTTCCAGTTCAATCTCTTTGGCCACCGTAACGCCATCTTTGGTAACGGTCGGCGAGCCGAACGATTTTTCCAGAATCACATTTCTGCCGCAAGGCCCTAACGTAGTTTTTACCGCCTTTGCAAGTTTCCGCACGCCTTGACGAATAGAAGTGCGTGCGTCAGTACCAAAGGCCATTTTTTTAGCTGCCATATCTTTTTTTCTCCTTTTTAATTTGTAGTTCAATAATCAATTATCATTAGTCAATAATCAATTATTTTTCAATTACCGCCATAATATCCGACTCACTCATAATCAGATATTCTTTGCCGTCTATTTTCACTTCTGTCCCGGCATAGCTTGTGAAAAGCACGACATCGCCCTTTTTCACCTGCGTTTTTTGAAGTGTTCCGTCATCAAGCATTTTACCCTTGCCGACGCTCACGATTTTACCTTTTTGGGGTTTTTCCTTGGCGCTGTCCGGCAGCACTATTCCGCCGGCTGTCTTATTTTCCGCCTCAAGACGCTGAACAAGCACCTTATCTGCCAATGGTCGAATCTTCATTTGTCCTTACTCCTTTCAAAAATATTGCTGTTATATTTTTTCATAAATAGTTTGTTTAATTGTTTTCGTAAAACGGCCATATCGACCGGCTTATCAATCACGCTGAAGACGTCAAGCTCCA
>QNBZ01000115.1 GCA_003644295.1 Planctomycetota bacterium | reverse complement strand
GAAGGTCAGCACCAATGCAATCGCAAGGAAAAGCCAGGCGGCAAAGAACTTTCCCAGAACCGCCTGCGTTATCGTAATCGGCAGGGTAAAGAGCAGTTCAATTGAGCCGACCTTTCGCTCTTCAGCCCAGAGACGCATAGCCGTGGCCGGCACCATAAAAACAAACAGTAACGGCAAATTCATAAAGAACGCCCGCATATCCGCCTGCCTTGCCTCGAAGAATCCCTGCCTGAAGGTCAGGTATCCCGAAAAGAATAGGAAAACAACAAGAAATACATACGCCAAAGGCGTTGTGAAATACGATTTTAACTCCCTCTTAAATACCGCCCAAAATCCGCGCATTTTGTACTCCTATGCAACTTTAGCCATCGTAATTTTACGGAAAACTTCATCCAGACTACACTGGTAATCGGCTTTTAGCTTTTCAGGCGTTGAGTCCACCAGTATCCGTCCCCTGGAAATAATTATCGTTCTCGAACAAACGGCTTCGACCTCTTCGAGAATGTGAGTCGATACAATGATGCACTTCTCTTCAGCCATCTTATTGATAAGCTGCCTGACTTCATACTTTTGATTAGGGTCAAGCCCATCGGTCGGCTCGTCAAGAATGAGTACCTCCGGGTCGTGGATTAGTGCCTGAGCCAGCCCAAGCCGACGTTTGTATCCCTTTGACAGTGTCTCAATGGTCTGATGATAAGCAGATTCAATCGCACACATCGGAACAATCCGGTCGAGGGCCTGCTTGCGTTTTTTGCCTTTAATTTGTCTCGCATCACAGATGAAGTTTAGAAAGCCGCCAACCGTCATCTCGTTATATGCCGGTGCGTTCTCTGCTAAGTAGCCGATGCGCCGCCTTACTTCGACAGGGTTTTTCAGGATGTCATATCCACAGACGAATGCGGTTCCGCTGTCAGGTTTGAGGAAGCAGGCCAGCATTTTCATAGCAGTACTCTTACCGGCCCCGTTAGGCCCAAGAAAGCCCAGCACTTGGCCTTTTTTGACATCAAATGATATGCCGTCAACGGCAACTATTGTTCCGAAGCTGCGCCGAAGTTCCTTCGCACTTATCATAATCGTCTCCTTCTTGATGCTCAATATCCTGCCAAAAACGCAGAATGATAATCTATACATCCAACAAATGCAACAAGTTCTTGCAAATATACAACTTTTGTAGTACTACTTCGCAACAGTACCGATTAAACGGTAGATGCCATCCTTGATTTATTTGAAATTATGGGCTATAGAAGATTTATGGATGTGAATTCCGGCGGTAAATCTAACGCAAAGCCTGCTATGACAGGCAGACAGCGAGTGCTTGCGGCGCTTAATTACAGAGAAGTAGACCGTGTCCCTGTTGATCTGGGCGGTACAGCCTGCAGCGGAGCCCACGTTAGCGTCATCGCACAACTACGTCAGGCACTGGGTTTAGATAAGCCATCTGAGCCGGTGAAAGTTATCGAGCCATACCAAATGCTCGGTGAAGTTTCGGCTGACCTCCGTGATGCACTGGGGATTGATGTGGTTAACCTGCCGGGGCCAAAGAACTTTTTCGGCTTCGAGAATAGCGACTGGAAGCCGTGGAGGACTTTCGACGGAACAAATGTGCTGGTTCCCGGTAAGTTCAATACGGAACCTGAGCCAAATGGCGACATTTTACAGTATCCTCAAGGGGATAAATCGGTGCCAGCTTCAGCACGAATGCCAAAAGGGGGTTTTTATTTTGACGCTATCATTCGCCAGGAGCCGATTGACGACTCAAAGCTGGATCCTGCTGACAATCTACAAGAATTTGTTGTCATCAGCGATGAAGATTTGGAGATTTACCAGCAGCAGGTAAATGAGCTTTATAACAGTACCGAGCTTGCTATCGTAGCGGGATTTCCAGGGACGGCTTTCGGCGACATAGCACTCGTGCCGGCCCCATTTTTGAAACATCCCAAAGGGATTCGAGACATCGAAGAATGGTATGTCAGCACGGTCGTCCGAAAAGACTATATCAGCGAGGTATTCGCCAGACAGGCAGAAATTGCAATCAAAAACCTCGAGCGCATTTACCATGCGGTGGGCAACAAAGTTCATATAGCGTGGATGGACGGCGCCGACTTGGCGTCGCAAGACAGTCTGTTCTGTAGTCCGGCTGGCTATAGGGAGCTTTATCTACCACACAGCAAGAAGCTTAACGACTGGATACACGCCAATACCGAATGGAAAACAATGAAGCACTGCTGTGGTGGATGCGAACCATTGATTGAATGCTTCATCGAGGCCGGATATGATATTTTAAATCCTGTTCAGACATCAGCCAAGGGTATGGACCCACAGCATCTGGTTGACAAGTACGGCGGCAGGATAGTATTCTGGGGCGGCGGAGTCGATACGCAGCAGACGTTGCCGTTCGGAAAACCAGACGATGTGCGCCGTCAGGTCGCAGAGCGGATTAAAATATTCAGTCAAAAAAATGGCTTCGTTTTCAATACGGTTCACAATATTCAATGTAATACACCGATCGAGAACGTGTTGGCAATGTTCGAAGCACTGGGCAGGGTTAAAAATGTTTAGAATGTAAAATTGAGAAGTACTACGGACTATAAACAATGAACGGGAAAAAGGAAAGTTGCGGTCTTTTCGGTATCTTCGGCGACCCGGACGCCGTTCAGAAAACCTATCTCGGCTTATACGGTCTTCAGCACCGCGGGCAGGAATCAGCGGGAATTGCCTCAAGTGACGGCCAACTTATCAAGTGCTATACCGGTATGGGCACGGTAGGACGGGTCTTTCGCAGCAACTCGAACGCACTGGAAAAACTGGCTAATCCCATAGCAATTGGGCATGTGCGGTATTCGACTGCAGGTTCATCCAGAGCTATCAACAGCCAGCCGCTTTTGAGCGAGTACTCCCGCGGACAGGTGGCGGTGGCGCATAATGGAAATCTTATAAACGCATCACTGCTGCGGGACGAATATGAGGCGTACGGCAGTATATTCAAATCCACTTCCGATACCGAGATAATTACTCATCTGCTTGCCAAGCCGAGCCACATTGACAATAACGACCCGCTGGCCCACGTCTTAAATCATCTACAGGGAGCGTACTGCCTGTTATTTTTGTTTGATAACCGTATAGAGGCAGCCCGTGACCCCTACGGTATCAGGCCATTGTGCATCGGTCAGACCGAAGCCGGCCACTACATTGTTGCCAGCGAGAGCTGCGCTCTTGAGACCATAGGGGCAAAGTTTATTCGTGAAGTCGAACCCGGTGAAATCGTTACACTGGATAAAAACGGTCTTTCCAGCAGGTTCTTCGTCAAGCAGGGCACGGTAACGCCTGCCCACTGTATCTTCGAGCATATCTACTTCGCCAAGCAAACCAGTACTATCTTCGGCGAAAACGTACACGAGTTCAGAAAAAAACTCGGAAGGCGGCTGGCAACAGAACACCCTGTTGAAGCAGACGTTGTAACGCCTGTTCCGGACTCTGGGACATCAGCAGCGATAGGATACTCAGAGCAAAGCAGAATCCCATTCGATATGGGACTGGTCAGAAGCCACTATATCGGAAGAACATTCATTTCGCCGAGCCAGAAGTTAAGAGAACTACAAGTCAAACTCAAACTGGCGGTTGTGAAGGAAGCCGTGGCGGGAAAACGCATCGTAGTGGTGGACGACTCAATCGTTCGCGGCACAACTACGAGAGGCAAAATCAGAGCGATGCGTCAGGCAGGTGCAAAAGAAATCCATATGCGGGTTAGCTGTCCACCGTTAAGATACCCCTGCTTTTACGGCGTGGATTTCCCCACAAAAGAAGAACTGCTGGCAAATAATCGCAACCTCGAACAAATCAGAGATTTTCTCGAAGTGGACAGTATCGGATATATGTCTCTGGAAGGACTGTTGGGCTGTGCTGCGCTGCCGGCAGAGAACTACTGTACCGCCTGCTGGAACGGCAAATACAGAATACCAATAGATTTCACGGTCAACAAGTTCACGATGGAACGCTATCAATTGCAGATGTTCAACGAAGACGAATAAAATCAAAAATCAAAATGAAAAATGGCCAAATACATTAGTTACGAACAGTCCGGGGTAAGCATTGACGCCAACGACGAAATGGTTCGGCAAATTCGATCAGCCGTGGCCGGCACATTCGGGCCGAGAGTCGTTAAGACCAGAAACGCCTTTGCCGGGCTGTTCCGGCTTGACTATGATGAACGGCTCTTCAAAAAGAATTACAAAAGTCCCGTCCTTGTGGCCTGCACCGACGGCGTCGGCAGTAAAGTTCAATTAGCAGCACAAATAAAAAAATTCGACACAGTCGGTATCGATTTAGTAGCGATGAGCGTTAACGATATGCTGGTACAGGGGGCCGAGCCGTTGTTCTTCCTGGACTATCTGGCCGTTCACAAGCTGGAGCCGAAAATAATAGCCGAGCTTGTAAAAGGCGTAGCAGCCGGCTGCAGGGAAGCTGACTGCGCACTGCTCGGCGGAGAAACCGCTGAAATGCCGGACACCTACCGCAAGGATGATTTTGATATGGCCGGATTCGCAGTCGGAGTAGTCGAGAGAAAAAAAATCATCACCGGAAAAAACATAAGAAAAGGCGACGTAATACTCGGGCTTGCCTCGAACGGGCTGCACAGCAACGGCTATACGCTCGTTCGCAAAATCGTCGCTCGTTCGGGGCACGAATCACGAATCACAATTCACGAGTTGTTGGAGCCGACTCGAATTTATGTCAAGCCGATAGTCAAACTCCTCTCGCAGTATAAAGTCAAAAAAATCGTTCACGGGATGGCGCATATTACCGGCGGCGGCCTGCCGGGAAATGTTCCGCGAGTGCTGCCGAAGGGTTGTGATGCCGTCATAAAAAAGTCGAGATGGCCGGTGCCGAAGATTTTTACGTTTCTGCAAACAGAAGGCCCGGTCGAAGAAGCAGAGATGTTCAGAGTCTTTAATATGGGGATTGGCTTTGTGCTGATAGTTGCTGAGGATTTTGCAGATTCGATAAAAAAGAAACTGACAAAGTATGGCGAAAGAGTCTATAAAATAGGCAGAATCGCATCAGGGACAGGTAAAGTAGTCCTTAAGTAATTCAGACGAGCTGGACGGATATTTTTATTTTTCCGGGAAAATCCCTGTTTTCAGTACTGATACAGTCGTTTTTTGCCAAAAAGATAAAAACGCTTGATTAGATGATACTTATCAGGTATAGTTCTGCTGTTAAAAGTTGCTCTGTCGAACGGGGTAGAATAAGGAATTAAAAGTTAAAAATTAAAAATTTCTTTTGGGGTCAACAGTATCACGGCGTGGTTGACT
>QNBZ01000114.1 GCA_003644295.1 Planctomycetota bacterium | reverse complement strand
TGGCGAACTTCGAAAATCGAAATTCCTTGTTCGATATTCATTATTCATTTTCATTCTTTTTGACTTTAGGCACTTCAAACTTTAGCTAACTTTAGCTCAGTCTATCTTCGGAGTGCCTGGCCGTTCAGGCCATCTTCGCTGTTTTCGAGCAGTTTCACTTTCACTAATTCGTTCTTTTTACGGCTCGGCGTTCCGTTTTTCAGTTTGACCTTAAAGTATCTTTCACTTCGTCCGCCCGGCTGGCCGTTATTATTTTCCATCAGGATTGTAGCTGTTTCGCCGATGAATTGCTGCCTGAATTTACGGCCCAGTTCAACGCCGAGTTTGCGAAGGAGCTTCGAGCGCTGTTTTATAACTTTGTTATCCACCACATCTCGCATACTCGCCGCAGCCGTGCCTTTCCGCGGCGAAAAGCTGAAAACGTGCATCTTCGCAAACCCGATTTGCTTTGCCGTCTCGACCGTCTGCTGGAAATCCTCATCAGTTTCGCCCGGAAAGCCGACGATAATATCAGCGGTTATGGCGGGCCTGTCGAGCTTGCGTTTAATTAGTTCGGCCTTCTCTTTGAATTCTTCAGCTCCGTATTGCCTGTACATCTTTTTCAGGATGGCCTCCGACCCCGATTGCAGCGATAAGTGCAGGTGCGGCATAATGTTGCGGTGTTTGCAGAAAATATCGAGCAACCCCGGCGTTACATCAGCAGGTTCTAATGAGCTTAATCTAATCCTTGCAACATTAGCAATTTCGGCCATTCTATCGAGTAAATCAGCCAATTTGCTGTTCTCCTGACTGTCCCAGCGTTCTCTTCTAACTGTTTTCTGCCCGTAAGCCCCGAGATTTACTCCGGTTAAGACGATTTCCTTATGCCCCGCCTCAACCAGTTTTTGTGCTTCAGCAAGTACTGTTTCGACCGGCTTACTGTGAACAACAGGCCTTGTTTTTGGTATGATACAATAGCTGCAATATCCGTCACAGCCGTCCTGAACCTTTAGAAAAGCCCTTGTCTGGCCCTTAAATGATGCTAATTGACCAAGTACCGGCTGTGGCTGTTCGGCCTTGCCATTGACTATTTGGCTTAACGTAGCTGCGAGAGTATGTCGATGTCTGATTAGATGAACATTTTTGCCAGGATTGTTTAATTCGCCGATTTGTACGCTCGGCAGACAGCCGGCAACGATTATAACGGCTTTAGGGTTCAGACGTTGCGCTTTGTGGATGCATTGTCGGCTCTTGGCAGAGGCAGTATGAGTAACGCAGCAGGTATTGATAACGACCAAATCGGATTTTCTCTCAGAAGTTTCAAGCTGGGTAAGTCCGAATTGTTCGAGCAGTTCGCGAATCTGCTGACTTTCATACTGATTAACTTTACAGCCAAGAGTATCTATGGAAAAAGTTTTCATAATATGGTATAATCTATATCGACATAAATGGATTTACAAGAGTAATTGAGTTCGTGGTCTCCGCAGCAGCGACTATGCTGCGAAATAGCAAATGAGCGTGAGGTTTTTTTTATGGCGTCAGGATACGGTTCGGTCTGGGCAATAGATATAGGCAATAATTCACTGAAGGCGTTGCGCTTAAACGCCGAGGGCGGCGCCGTCGAGGTAATCGGCTTCGATAATATCCAGCACGGCAAAATCCTTTCCGGCAGCAATGTAACAGAGCCAGAAAAGGACGAGCTGATTGCGATAAGTTTGCGTCAGTTTGTAACGCAGAACGATTTAGGCGCAGATGATATAGTTATTTCCGTGCCAAGCCAGAACAGTTTTGCACGGTTTGTGAATCTGCCTCCCGTTGAGCAGAAACGCATTCCTGAAATCGTCAAATTCGAGGCGGCCCAGCAGATTCCCTTCGACATCAGTGAAGTTCAGTGGGACTGGCAATTGATGACCGAGCCGGGCAGTTCCGAGACCAGAGTTGGTATTTTTGCTATAAAGAGTGATATTGTCGCTTCAGAGCTGGAACATTTCAGCAGGGAAAATATAACGGTCGGTTACGTTCAGATGGCACCAATGGCTCTTTATAATTATGTACTGCACGACCGTGATGATTTGGGCGACTCTGACGAACAGGGCTTTGTTGTCCTCGACATAGGCGCCGAAAGTACCGACCTGGTTGTCTGCACAAGAGCAACGGTCTGGCAAAGGTCGATTCCGATAGGCGGAAACGCCTTTACGACTGCGATAGCGGATGCATTTAAGCTCAATTTTGAAAAAGCTGAAAAATTAAAGCGCACCGCTGCGATGAGCAAATACGCCCGCCAAATATTTCAGGCGATGAGGCCGATTTTTACGGATTTGGCGTCTGAAGTACAGCGGTCACTGGGCTTTTACAACAGTTCCAATCCCAACACTAAATTGTCGAAGGTTATCGCTTTTGGCGGCGGAGCGAAAATGCGAGGCCTGCTTAAGTATCTTCAGCAAACGCTACAAATGCCTGTTGAAAGGCCGGACTCATTCAGAAATCTTGCTATAAGCCCGAACGTATCAGCGGCGAAATTCCACGAGAACGTCGGCGATTTCGGCATCGTCTATGGTCTTGGGCTGCAGGCACTGGGCCTGGCCAAGATAGAAAGCAACCTGTTACCTCGCAGTATTGCCCGGTCGATGACCTGGGCCAGCAAGGCGAAGTACTTTACCACAGCAGCGTTAATCCTGCTCCTGACTTCGATTCTGTGCTTTTCCAGGACGTATCTGGATAAGGTAAAGTATGACAATAATGATGAAATTCGCCAAGAGGTTATCAATACTAATAACGCCGCCATGCAGGCCATCGATAAGCTCAAGGTGCAAAAGAACAGGGGGCCTGGCTATGACGCGATGATAGAAAATGAATTTGAGCTTTTTAAGTATCGTGATGTGGTACCGCTATTGCAGCAGACCATAATTTCAACTTTGCCGAACGAAAAAAACAATCCCACACAAAAGACGCTTTACGAGGCCTTTAAAAAAGGCGATGTGGAAACGGTCGTAAATGTCCCACGCAAAGAGCGAAAGCAGATATTTGTAACAAGTATGTCGGTCTATTTTACAAATGACATCGAGCGTGCTACGTTCGGCGGTGGAACACTAAAGAAGAGCAAACGAAGACGCAGAGATTATAGCGAGGCGGAAATGATGGGGCCGGGGATGATGCCGGGAATGCCTGGAATGATGAATCCAGAGTTTATGCCGCCGGGCTATGGAAAGAAAAGTAAATCTACGCCTCGAAAAAGCAGAAAAAGCAGAAGAAGGAGTGGTAAAAAGAAACAGGATGAGAATGAGAAGAAATCCGGCTTTGTGGTTACTCTAACCGGTTATAGTCCGTATAAAGCAATCGGTGAATTGCTGGACCCTGCCGGTGTGGAAAACAAGCCCGATGAATGGGGAGTTGTTACCCGTCTGCTGCATCTTGACGCTCTTGCAGACGGAAACAGCCCGTTTGAACTGTACAAAAGAACCGATGTTGAACATTTCATACTGGAAACCGGCGAAGTTGATTTGAGCGACCCTGAGATGCCAGATGGGATAGGCCTCAAAGAAAGGAAAAAGGGAAAAGGGAGAAATACATCTGAACTGGTTTTGGTTGACCCTATGACAAAGGAGATTATCAGTAAAACCGCCAAACTGGATGATGATGGTAAAAAAATAATCGACTATGTAACAGGTGATGTTATTTATGAAGTCAACGACCATTGGTTCGAACTGGACGTCAAATTTATCTGGAAAGACGCCCCTGTGATAGAAGAAGATTAGTGAATTAGGAATTAGGAATTAGGAAACTAATTAACCAACTCACAAATTAACTAATTTGCTAACTAATGTTGGAAACTGTAATATGGATGTATCCAAGTTTAAGAATGTTACACAGAAGCTAAGTTTTTTTAAGGATTATTCATTCCTGCTGACGCCGATTGTTATTGCTGCGGTTGCTTTGCTTGTTCTTGTGCTTTCTATGTTAATGGGCAGTAGACTCAGGAAAAAGATGCTCAAAACAAGCGTTTCGATGGGTAACAAAGTTATGTCGCTGAGCAAAAACGTCGTTCCCAGCAGCCAATGGCAAGTGGAACAGGCATATCAGCAGATACATCAACGAGATGCCAACGAAACGGCGCTTTTAGCCAAACAAACTACCCAAAGAGAATTGTTGAGCTATAAGCTTTTTCCTGAGCCAAACGAAAGCTCAACATTAATTTTTGACGAGTTCGGTCGCCGGTTTCGCAGCGCATTAGAGGAACTGCTCGTCCGTATCAACGCCCGTGATTGTCCCACAGAAGCTGAGTTGGAGAGGGCAACAACAGGCAGCGTGGTTGGAAACAGGGACAGTTCTCGACGTTCCACATACAGTGGGTCCCGCTTTCCCCAAGACGCTGAACACTATATTACGGACGCCCTCTGCCGGCAAAAAGCGGAATCTGCTTCCGTCTATGCTAACGCTGCTGATTTGGCAGGGTACGAATTCTGGAAAGAATATACATACAGCGGAATGGAACAGGCGCTCAAGGATTGCTGGTACTGGCAGTTGGGCTACTGGATTACCGAAGATGTTGTCGATACGATAGATGTTCTTAATGCCAGCTCGAAAAGCGTTTTTACCTCGCCGGTAAAACGGCTTCTAGCAGTAAGTTTCGGAGCAGACGGAAAAACAGCGGACAGCCCAAAAAGGAAGGGCAAAAGCGCCAGGTCCGCCGAAAGCGGACTTGGCAGAGAAACGGCGTATAATGAGCCAAGTTATGTCAGAACGCTCTCGGACGGGCTTACAATACCGTGCACGGCAAGAATATCTGATGACGTTCTTGACGTTGTGCATTTCAGGGTATCGGTTATCATCGATAGCAAAGAGGTGTTTTCATTTATGAAACAACTTTGCAGCGGCAAAGAGCATATATTCAAAGGTTATTACGGCCTGAGTGAACCACAAACATTCAAGCACAATCAGATAACGATTCTGAGCAGTAACATCGAGTCGATTGACCTGGAAGATGAAATGCATAAGCTGTACCGCTACGGCGAAGCAGCCGCGGTACGGCTGGATTTGATTTGCGAATATATCTTTAAGAAAGACGGCTACGACGAAATTAAGCCGGAAACAATCGAAGAAAAAGAAGAGATGTAGGGGCGTTAGGTGCAAGGGTTCAGATGTAAAATGCTGGAAACAGGATTTTAGTACAATTGGGATAAAAAGAAATGAGTAAAAAGGACGGCAACTTTTTTGAGGAACATATTGAGAAGCTCGTTTTGGCTATTGTTGGACTTGTGTGCATAACGCTCTTGGTTACCCGTGTTCTCATCAGTCCCAATACGGTCGATTATGATAATAAGAAGTTCGGTTCCAGCACTCTTGACATTTACATA
>QNBZ01000113.1 GCA_003644295.1 Planctomycetota bacterium | reverse complement strand
TATACTTCTCGTTTTTTTAATCATATCCCTTCCAGTGCTCGTTATCCCACTAGCTATGTCGAGCATATAGAACCTTGCTCTTATGTAACCAGAATACCCATAGAAAGCATTAGCAACTGTTTTGAGCGCGTATTGTTTTGCATACAAATAATTCTTTCTTTCTGGGCTCCTAGCTCTCTTCATTTCTTTCTTAACTTTGTCTCTTGTTTCTATGAGGTACTTCAAGATCTCTGGGACGATACCTCGTCTAACTTTTGGACTAACAAATTTTGAACCAAAAGGTGTTGTCTGATGCTCGATGCCTTCTCCGTCTAAAAGAAGAGTTGTAGGACATATGTTGAGATTGATTAGAATACTCGGATACATACTCTTGAAATCTAAGTACACAACACAATTATCATGAAAACCTACTTCTGGTTTTAAGACAAACGCTCCCTTTAATCCTTTTGTTCTTCTTTCTTTCTGTCTTCTAGAGACTTCTTCATTGGTTGGTCTACATGGGATGATAAAGTTTCTCTTGTTGAATTCACGTAAGAGTAGATTTTCTATCCTTGAAGTTTCACCAGAATCCAGAGCATCTTGAAGAACAATTCCTGTTACCTTACATACTTCTATGAACTTGTCGAGCATCATTTTCTTCATAAGAACTCTGAGTGGAAGTTCTGCGTCTTTCCTGCTGTACCTGAGTAATTTTTTTAATTTTTCTCCATTATCAGCCCAAAACCCATTAATTTCACTGTGTGCTACATCTACTTTCCCTTCACCAAGAACAGCTTTTGAAACATCACCCAATCCGAATCTTTTCAAACCTTTGAATAAACCGAATTTTCTTGTTGCTTCTTTCACCATACTGTAAACATCCACTATAATCCGACCTGGTATCGTCACTCTTTCTCTGTTCGCAAACTTTGAGCATCTCATGTTTTTTTGTTTGCATCTACCTATTGTTCTTGGTATGTTGTTCTTCTTTAATCTTGCTTCTATGTATGGTAAATCGAAATTCGAGATGTTGTAGCCACAAATTAAGTCGGGGTCGAATCGGTCTATTATCTTAATAAACTCTGATAGCATTTCCTTTTCAGATGGAAACCCCATGATATCTTTTTCGAATTTTTTGATTGGTTTCGCAGCAAGAACAAGGGAATTCTTATCCTTAAAGGATGGATAGAAGAATAGACTTATTAGAATTATCGGATCTTTGTTTTCGTTTGGCATTCCACCTTCACTCGAGAGAGTCTCTATATCCACGCTCAAATACTTGAACTTCATGTTCTCCTCTTTCTTTATTTCTTTGAATGATTTTGCCAAGATTGTTTTTTCTGTCTTTGCTGTATTTGTTCTCGTCCCTTCACCATCAACCTCATACCATCTCATACCAAAAATACCATGATCAGTCATAAACCTATACCGGAAAAGAATATCAGCCTCATATATATCCTTCACGAGTCTTGTTGTCCTTAAATCATCTCTAATGCTTGGAGTTTTGCTTGGATCATTTAAAGTAATCTTCAGGACTTTTGTTGGTTTTTCTTGATAACCTATAGAAAGAAATTTTTCTGTTGTTTCCATCTTAACGACTAGCTTCTTAAACTTCTTTTTAATGTATTCTTTGAGTTCTGTTGTCTTTCCCTCTGCCGGTAGAACATAGAAGTATGGCAAGAATTTATCGTAAAATACTGTAATGGATTTGTTTTCATCTGTTCTTCCGAATAGTCTGATGGTTGGTTTTGAATCTATGAGAACATAATCAGCGTCAAGGACTTGGAATCGTGTCTTCATAGAATGTATTTGTGAATTTAACTTTTTATGTTATTGTTGATTAGATTATATAGTTTTCTCATCCACTTCCCTTGTCTTCAAATCTATTATAAAAATTTTGTGAGCATCTTTGTTTGATACTATTGTTGTGCCTTTATAATTTTTATAAAACCCTTCATTCATGTTTGATACGATGATGTCGGGTACACTCTCCAGAATGAGATTGTCTGTATCTACATGAACCTTAAGGTCGAATGTAGGTAGAACGTGTCTTTTTTTCAACATGGATGTTAGAATATTTTTATTTATTCTATGATTGAGGCCGTTAAAAAAATGTTTTGGTATAGCTAAAATATTAACATTACTCACTTGAAAAATAGTTGGACTAAATTTTTTAGGTATATTAATCAAGTTAAATTTTGAAAGTTCTTCCAAGCTCTCCACATCTTCATTCCAGAAAATAAATATCGATGATAAATGTTTTGTATTATTAGCTAAGTTAACTAATTTTTGATAGCTTTCATCGTTCAGAGTAGAGGGATTTGAAACGACCATTATTTTCATCTCGTTTTCTGTCTTATGGATTTTTCGATCTAAAGGAATATCTGGAAAAATCACTGTGTCGGCATAGAACTTCTCACCGACTCTCTTGCATTTCAATCCAATAACATCATCCAGAAAAATTTCATCAAACTTTGTTTTCATATTGTCCTCAAAAAAAACATGAATTTCTCCTGTGGGGTCTTCTACTAATAGGCTGTTCGTTTTCTTTTCCCTGACCAAACCTATTATCGAAAAATCTTGTGTCTTGGGAGTTATCTTGTTTATTGAGATTAACCTTTTCAGACTAGTATGTTTTAATAAAATATTCCTCATCTTTTCATAACGAGACAAAAAATGTTTTGTGTAATCTTCAATTTTTATTGGTTTTTTTGTCAGATGAAATTCTTTTAGTATTTTAATTTGTGGCTTCTTTCCTCCTGCTTCGTTTATAATTTTTTTTACATGATTTTCTGTCACTATGAATGGTCTTGGTCTTAGTTTTTTTAATTCATGTAAGATTCCTTCAGGGTCTTCCTTCACCAAGGATAATGCACTAACCGATATCTGGAATCCATTCTCTAGAAATAATTTAACGATTTCTCTCTCGTTCATTAAATCACTAGTGCAGACTCAAGAATCTTTTTTATCTTTTCTTTGATATCAGAAGAAACACTCAACTTGATTTGCCTTGTTCTTCCATACCTACCCAAGGAAACAACTTTAGCATTTACTATCCCAAGCATGTCCAATTCAGAAATCAAGTCAGAAATTCTTCTTTGTGTTAATGGATGTAAACCAGAACATTTACACTTGTCTTCATATACACTATAAACATCTCCAGTTTGAATTTATTCTTGTTCTTTTTCTACGAGGTTAATGATCGACCATAAAACAAGTTTTGTTTGTTTTGGTAATGATTTAACTGATTCTATGACTCTATCATAATCTATTTTATGTAACGCCAAATCAACATGTTTTTCTGTTATTTTCTCATCGTTTTGTCTTTCAGCTATTTCACATGCAACCCTTAGAAGATCTAGAGCACGACGAGCATCGCCATGCTCTTGAGCAGCAAGAGCAGCACATTTTGGGATAACTTCTTCTGATAGGATACCTGGAACCAAACCCAATTCTACCCTTTGTTTTAATATGTCTTGGAGTTCTAATGCATTGTATGGTGGGAATAGGATTTCTTCTTCACCCAAAGAACTCTTCACACGTGGATCTAGAATATCGATAAAATGTAGGTTGTTCGTGATTCCGATTATAGAAACTTTTGCTTTTTTTAATTCTTGGTTAATTCTCGTAAAATTGTACAGAAAACTATCACTCATTCTTTCAACCAACGCATCTATCTCATCCAAGATTATTATCACAACCCAATCGTTCGAATCTAGAGTTCTGAAAAAAGTCTGGTATACTTGTTCTGTTGGTAATCCTGTCATCGGAACTTCTTGACCGAGCATTCTGGCAAGCTCAGCAACCAACCTGTATTCTGTGTCTGCGACCTTTCTCATCTTACAATTAATGTATAAAACTTTGACTGGGTTTGTTCCTTGATTTGACATTCTTTCGAGTTCCTGCCCCACATACTTGGAGAGTAATGTTTTTCCTGTTCCAGTCAACCCATATATGAATATATTAGATGGTCTCCCACCTTTTAGTGCTGGTGCTAGTATTGAAGCAATAGCATTCATTTGTTCGTTCCTATGAGGAATTGTGTCTGGTGTAAAATGTGAAGTTAACGCATTCCTATCTTTAAAAATCTGAACTTTTTTCTGGATGAACTCCTGGAAAATAGTTTGAACTGTTTGTGCCATAGTATAATTTTATTCCTAATGAAATAAAACCATTTCTATTGGAGAATATATAATCCCCCACACCCCATGATTTCAAGTCCAGAACTAATATTAAATATATTGAAAATATAACAGTGTTATATTAATACTTAAAAATACTTTTTTAGAATTTATTGGTTCGAAAAGAAACAAAAGGGTCAGAGATTATCCAATTAGATTCAGAACATTCCCACTAACAATGTTATTTTGAATGTTAACTAAGCCAAAATAACCTTCAGGAAACTTACCAGCATTAATAAGAAAAGTAGTTCCTAGTTTATCAGTTCCTCTAGCTTCAAGAACATGCCCAGATACAGCCACAATTGGTTTGTGTGATTTAATGAATTCTTCAACTACTCTTGACCCAACATGTGCTCCAGCTTGAACAACATCGAGTCTTGTTCCATAAGGAGGACTATGTGTGACCTGTATTTTTTGTTTTGTATTAATGATGTCTTTCCATGCTTTTTCCAAACCAGATTTTAATTCTTCTTCGCTTGGTTCTAAAGGGGTTCCAAATGGTGTTTTGGCACCGCCATACCCATAGAACCCCACACCCTTTATAACCTTTCCTTTCCCATGAATACTAATCTTTTCTCTTTCCAAAATTTTAACGATTTCACTAGTATCAGTATTACCAGGGACAGCAACTATTGGTTTTTTAAGTGTTTTCAATTCTTCTATTATCAACTCAGCAATATCTTCTTGTGTGAATCCTTTCGGTGTGTTAACATCCGTGAAGTCCCCGGAATATACAATAACATCAAACTTCAATTCAGCTAATTTTTCAAGGTAAGTTAACGTATTCTCAATATCTCCATGATGATCTCCTATTATCAACAAATCCATTATTTCACCTCTAATTAATTAAAACGTCTACATACATATTATTAACATTCTATAATTTTTATTTGGTAATGTGAATGAAAATGAAAACAGTGAAGATTGAAATATTGTCAGGTTATTTTGGACAAACACATTTCATTAAGAGTGTAGAAGATATTCATGAGGCTTTGATTAATTCTGCCCCTAACATCAAGTTTGGGGTTAAATGTTTCTGGTTTGTCACCTTATTCTATAGGTTATGTTAATCTTCTACAATGGATTTTATTAGTTGGCACAAGTATTCCAATGGCACAGGTAGGTGCACATATAGCACACAAAATTCATCCAAGATCATTAAAGTGGATTTTTATTATTGT
>QNBZ01000112.1 GCA_003644295.1 Planctomycetota bacterium | reverse complement strand
GGACAAATACGAACAGCTTCTTCGTAATGCGAAATGGCCTCGTCAACAGCCCCCATCATATTTAGAACATCCGCTCGCTTGACAAGCAAATCCGCTCTGGCCGGCTGGGTCTGCAATAAGTCCTCAAGCTGCTCGGCTGCCTCCTGAAGCCGGCCATCAGCAATAAGTTGGTCTATATCGCCGCTTTCAGCGTGAAAATTATCCGGATGCATTAAAATTGAGGTGTTGAAGGTTTCAATAGCTTTGGCATATTTCCCAGTTGCGATATACAAATGTCCGAGCGTTACAAGAGTTGATATGTCGTCGGGATATTCATCTTTTAACAGCTCATATTCGTGTATAGTTTTTTCGAGTTGGCTGTTTTTGAAATAGATGGCAGCCAATCGCTGCCTTGGAAGCTGCAAATAATTTTTGAACTTGAGACAATCCTGGTAAAATTCCACGGCCTCGGATTCTTTGCCGAGTCGCTCGTAACAATGCCCAAGAGCATAAAGCGCCATCGTATTACTGGGCTGTCGCAGATAGACAGAATTCAGCTCTTCTATGGCGTTTTGCAACTGGTTCTGGTGTAGGCACAGCACCGCTGCCGCCATTCGGCCATACACGCAGGAAGGATTTTCAAAAAGATACAATTGAAGCTGCTGCCGGGCGGTCTCGGTCTTCATATCGCCTAACAACTGAACGATTTTATTTAGCTGCTGTTGGTGCTGTGCTGTTTCGCCGCCGGTTTCACGGAACTCGACCTCATCAAGCCAATGCCATATCAAATCAGCCGTATCGACCGTTATCGCCCTGCCGAGAATTTCTAATAATCTACTCATACTCTCCTCGCTGAATAATTGAATGGTACTAAAAGAAGCTATCGGCGATATGTAAAGGCCTATTAATCAGCATTTTGACAATTAGCTGGGGAAGTTTTTATTTTGCTTTTCGTTGTGGCGGTTGTGTGTGCTGTATGGATTATTGCGGCATTCAAACTTCCGATAAGTTCAAGCTATCGGGTTTAAATACCCCCTGCCGCTAATTTGATTTTATCGTTTGTGCTTGTTTTTCTACCTCGCTTAAATACGCCAATGTGCGTTCGAGCTTGTCGGTTAGATGTTTTAATTTTAACATAGTCTTAACCCGCGTTATAAGCTCCAGCTTATTCACGGGCTTACTGAGAAAATCATCCGTCCCTGAATCAATGCCGCGCTCGATGTCGCCAAACTCATTAAGTGCGGTTACCATTATCACCGGAATGTCGCTGGTTTGCGGGTCGTTCTTTATTCTCTTACAAACCTCGAACCCGCTCATCTTCGGCATCATCACATCCAGCAAAATCAAATCAGGGGGACTTTTAGCGATAATCTTCAGCGCCTCGGGGCCATCGTGTGCAGGGGTCGTTTGGCAATCCACATCCTCAAGATACGCCTGCAGAAGTTCAAGATTCTGCTGATTGTCATCAACAACCAGCACCGTCGGCATTTTTTCCTGCTCTTTTTCCGCTTGAGTTTGTTTCATAACAAAGTTACTCCTTTTCGCTATCAGCGTGATTTTCAATAAACTGTCGAACTTCCGGCTTGATATAAATATTATCAATATCCGCCACTTTCAGGACAGCCTCGGCACAAATATCAGTCATCTCGACGGACGAGGCCTGCGTATCCACAAAGAAAAGCTTCTGTCCTTTTACAGTGCAAAGCCCCCCGCCGCTGCCACCGAGCGGCTCATTGCGAATTGTAACGCCGTTTGCTTCCAGCAGCGCTAAAAGCTCTTCTAAAATTCTTTGTTCATTCATTGTTCAAGAAAAAACACACTAAAAGTCGATATAGATACAGGACCAATTTTATATCAGGAGCGGACGATTGGCAAGTATTATCGAAAAACGGCTTTCACTGCATAAACGCCTGGCAGAACATCAACAGCAAAACAAGAGCTTGAAATCGCAGATTATCCAACTCCAGGCCCTTGCAGACATTGGCGGCGCTACCTGTATGATAGCCCACGAAATCAATAATTTGCTCACGCCGCTGGTCAGTTACGCTGAGCTTGCCCTGAAAAACCCCGATGATAAGCCGTTGGCGGAGAAGGCGTTTGAAAAAGTGGTGCGAAACTGCGAACGTGCCTCGAAAATTATGGAAAGTATGCTTGCTGTAGGAAACGGCCAAACGCAAAAGAAGGAAAACGCTCGGCTGATTAGTTTGGTTGAGGAGGTTTTTACCTGTTTGTGCAGAGATTTTACAAAGGATGGGATAACTGTAGAAATTCAGATTCCAAGGGACTTGACGATTCGGGCGATTCCGGTTCAAATCCAACATGTCTTGATGAATTTGATTCTCAACGCCCGCTATGCAATGTTGCCCGGCGGCGGCATCTTGACCATTAAAGCACAGGAAATTACCGGTGCTGTTCAGATACAGGTCGCCGACACCGGCTCCGGAATTGAACCAGCCAACTTAAAAAAGATTTTTGAACCGTTCTTCACTACAAAACCAAATAAAGAGCTGACATCAGACCATTTAAGCTGTGGACTTGGCCTTGCCTTTTGCAAAAGGATAATAGACGAACACAACGGGACAATTTCAGTTGAATCCCAGCCGTCCATTGGAACAATATTCAAAATAACCCTGCCGACTGAAAATCATAAATTCTCAACTTGACTGACTTTTGTATAAATGTTGCTATAGTAAAAACGTACAGGCCCTGTCATTCTGAACGTAGTGAAGAATCTCACAGTTAAAATGACAACTAAAAAGTCAATCAAGTTAACTAAATCGTAAATCGAAAACGCCAAACAAAAGGCGTTCGCTATGGCGAATTGGCAATGACTTATATTGGTTATATCGTTTCCTTGTTGCTGCTGCTTGTTGGTTCCGCTTTTTTTTCAGGAGCTGAAACGGCCTTTTTTAATCTTTCACGCAGGCAAATAACTCTATTTCAAAAATCTGGTCATAAACTTCAGCGCCTTGCCGGTCGGCTTTTAAGTGAACCGGGGCAATTACTAAATTGTCTGCTGTTTGGTAATATGAGCGTTAATGTTCTATTCTACGCAGTATCCAGTATTGTTACGGTCAAAATAGAGCGGCAAATCGGCGGAAACGCCGCTGCAATTATCGCTTTTTCCGCCTTCGCTGTGCTGGTACTGTTTGGCGAAATACTTCCCAAAACACTGGCCTACGCAAACTCAAAATCGATAAGCGTTGTCACTGCCCTACCGGCTTTTCTATTCACGAAAATCTTTACCCCCCTGCTGTTCGTTCTCAGATTTCTGATAGTAGCACCGGCTGTTCGATTGGTACTCGGACCCGCAAAACATCCAAAAGCAATAACGACAGGCGAATTCAAATCACTGGTTGAAGCAAGCAGGAAACGTGGGTTGATTACCGCTGATGAAAATAAACTATTGGCCGAGATTATCGAGCTTGGCTTTCTCAAAGTTCGCCATCTTATGCGGCCGCGTGTGGATATGATTGCCTGCGAGGTTACAGAATCAGCGCAGTTCGCCCGTGAAATGATGATTAAAAATCACCTGACAAAACTGCCGGTATATGCCGGAACTATAGATAACATAGTCGGCATAGTACATTTGCGTGAACTTTTACTCAAAGCCGACACAGCACTGGAGAAACTTGTTCAGCATGTCCATTTTGTCCCCGAGCAAAAGACGGTGATGTCTCTGATTGAATTTTTCCGAAAAGCCCGTATTGACCAGGCGATTGTCGTGGATGAATATGGTGGTATTGCTGGTTCGGTTCAACTGGAGGATATTGCCGAGGAACTGCTTGGGCCTATTGAAGTTACCGACCAAATTGAGCCAATCAAGCAGATAGGGCCTCTAAAATACCGACTGTCAGGCAGCTTGGCCGTTCACGACTGGGCTGAAGAATTCGGCATCAACCCAGCAGAAACACGGATTTGCACAATTGCCGGGCTGGTAACCGCCCTTCTGGGAAAAATACCTCAAAGCGGCGATGTCGCACATCTGAAAAATCTAAAGTTCACTGTCGAACAGGTGCGAAAACACAGAATTAAAACTCTTATTTTAACTTTTGAGCCGATAGTGTCCGATGATTAAGCACATAGTTCTAATATCAGTAATTGCGCTCTCTGTGATTCTTGCAGGGCTTTTTGCCGGCGCTGAAACCGGTATATACCAACTCAGCCGAGTTCGATTACGACTTGGTATCGAAAAGAAACGACCGTCATTTATTCTGCTCGGCAAAATAATGGCCGACAGCCCTGCCCTGCTGCTTTCAATGCTGATAGGGACGAACCTGGCAGAGTATCTTGCTACGAGTATTATAACTTTTCTGTTGCTGAGCAAGTTGGAAGTTGAACACACCGCCGCATTGCTTGCAACTGTTATAGCTGCACCGGTTTTGTTTATCTTTTCCGAAGTTGTCCCGAAAAGTATCTTCTTCTATCGCTCTGATACTCTTATGCCATTTCTGTCGCCGGCCTTATTCACATTTCACAAGATTTTTTGCTGGTGTGGATTAGTACCTTTGCTTAAAGGTTTATCCAGTACTTTTGCTCGGCTAATGGGGGTGCGCCCCCCTGCCGGAGCAGCAATAAGCGCTGTGCAGCGACCACACATTACGGCAATACTTCAGGACATACGCGAGGAATACATTATCAGCCCCGTGCAGGCCGATATGATAAGCCGTGCAACAACCATCTCACATCTCAGTATAAAGTCAGTGGTAACAAACATCAGTAAAGTTCAGATGGTCGATGTGAACTCTGATAAGACGCTTCTGCTAAATAAGTTAGAAAAGATGAGTTTTACTCGTCTGCCGGTTTTCGACCGACAGACTGCAAACATCATTGGCTTTATAAATATCTACGATTGCTTAAGCTCGCCGGAACAGTTCACTGATTTGCGCCGATTTGTAAAGCCAATCCGAAAGCTGCATCCGGCTACTATTGTTTCGGACGCTATCAACATTATGCAGAGTGAAAAACAAAAAATTGTTCTGGTTACAAGAGCCGGCTCACTCGGACGAGACATGCCAATCGGCATAGTAACGATGAAAGATTTAATCGAGGAACTGCTCGGCGAATTAGCTGAATGGTAAATTAGTTCATAGTTCACTGATAATCTTTTGTCTATGAACAATGAACTCATAACTATGAACTATTGTCAATAATCGCTTTTGCGATGTCGTTGATGGCTTTGCGGGTCTTGCCGTTGGCATTGTTAGCCAGAATGGAAAATATGTAATCGCCGCTGTCGGTGCAGCATATCCCTGAAAACGATTTGGCCCCTGCAATATATCCCGTCTTGCCGAAAATTTTTCCCTTGTATTTTTCTTCCTTAAAATACTTGCCGATTGTTCCATCTGCCCCCCCTACCGCTAACGAATCCTTGAAATAGT
>QNBZ01000111.1 GCA_003644295.1 Planctomycetota bacterium | reverse complement strand
TCATCACAGCCGGCCTCGATAGCTCCGGCCTTTTTGGCCGCCTCAACATCCGAGTCCTCACAGAATGCTATGACCTTTTTCCGCTTACCAATCCCATAAGGCAGAGAGAGCGAGCCGCGAACCAACTGGTCGGCCTGCTTGGGGTCGATACCCAAATTAAGCACACACTCTACACTCTGGTCAAATTTCACCGACTTAAAAGACTTGACCTTTTCAATCGCATCAGCCAAGCTCATCGGCTCTTTGCCAAGCTGCTCCAATTCAGTTTTGTATCTTTTGCTTCTAAATCCCATAAGACGTATCTCACATCTTTTGTCATTCTGAATCCGCCGCAGGCGGATGAAGAATCTATTCTTCACAGGCCAGATTCTTCGCTGACGCTCAGAATGACAAAATCGTATCTCGCTTCACGCTTCACGAGATACGATTTCTATTCCCATACTTCTGGCGGTGCCTTCTATGATTTTCCCCGCCTGCTCCAAATCGTACGCATTCAAATCTTTGAACTTGGTTTCGGCGATTTTACGCACCTGCTCAGACGTTACTTTTCCAACCTTTTCTTTATTCGGAACACCGCTGCCTTTTGCGATTTCAGCCGCCTGTTTCAACAGAACCGCCGCTGGCGGACTTTTGACCTCAAAGCTGAAACTCTTATCCCTATACACTGATATTACAACAGGCACAACCGTCCCGTTAAGCTCTTTCGTCCGCTCATTGAACTGCGAGACAAACTGGCCGATATTAACTCCATGCTGGCCCAGGGCAGGGCCTATCGGCGGGGCAGGGGTCGCCTGGCCGCCCTTGGCCTGAAGTTTAATCTTCACTAACACATCTTTAGCCATTACTCACCTTATAAACTCTGCTACAACTTTTCAACCTGCCAATACTCTATATCAAGCGGTGTGCTTCGACCAAATATCGTAACAATCACCTTGACTATCCCGCGCTCAGGGTCAATCGAATCCACAACGCCCTCAAAGTTCTCAAATGCACCTTCCCGAATTTTAATAGGGTCTCCCTTTTTGAACTCTACCTTGATACTCGGCGCGTCTTCCGGCTTTTCCGCTTCCAAGAGCATCTTGGCCACATCGGTATCGCGCATCGGGGTCGGAACTCCTTCGGTGCCGATAAAGTCTCCCACGCCCGAGGTTTCCTTAATCATAAACCACGTCTTTTCCGGCACTCTTCCATCCTCGGTCGGTTCCATCTCCATAAAAACATAGCCCGGATAGAGCTTGCGCTTATGGACGGTCTGCTTACCACCACGGATACGCTTGACCTGCTCAACAGGGACTTCTATCCTGCCGACGATATCACCTAAACCCTCCATTTTCACTTTCTGTGAAAGAGCGTCTCTAACCGCTACTTCTTTATTCGCTGCAACTCGTAAAACATACCATTGCATATTTCGTGTCTCATATCTTGTATTGCGCAATACACTTCACATAATATACCGACTAATACGGCATTTATCCCAAGAGCCACGCAAAGAACAATTGGAAACTTAAATCCGTAATTCCAAGAAGCCCAGCCATAAGAATTACAACCGCAATAACGACAAATGTCGAAACCACTATTTCCTGTTTGCTTGACCAACTGACCTTTTTCATTTCGCCCTCTGCGGCTATCATAAAGTCCGCAATCATCGGCTTGTTCACCAGCCAGAAAATCAAAAGAGCCAAAACCACAAGCAAACCAGCCGGCGTCATAGTGGTAATCCACAATGTTGCTCTCGGACTCAAACCGAAGTTGGCGGCCTGCAATTTTATGTAAAGCCGCCAGCATCCTAACGCCGCAATTATCGCTGTGCCAAAAGCGCTGCACAGCCGGGTGTATTTGCCCTGACCCCGTTTATAAATATCAAATACCATTATTTCGTCTCTTGTCCCTCGTTGCAGGAGACAAACAAGTCAATCCACATTCCAAAACAGGCCAGGGAGGAATTGAACCCCCAACCTTCGGTTTTGGAGACCGACGCTCTGCCAATTGAGCTACTGGCCTATTTCCTCGAAGGTAAAAGGTAAAAATAAAAAGGCAAAATTAAGCATCGCCTTCTTTACTTTCTACTTTCTACTTTCTACTTTCTTCTTATTTTATGAGCAGTATGCTTACGTTCGCTTTTACAATACTTTTTTAGCTCCAATTTAGGCGTACCTTCGGCTACATTAACAGTCGTGCGATAGTTTCTCTGGCCACACTCCTTACACTCAAGCCAGACATACTCCCTTTTGCTTTTCTTTTTAGCCATAAAGTTACTCCACGCCAAACAGGTTCAGCCAATAATACTGCCATTCTTTGAAAACCGTCCTGCCTCCGACTCTGAGACTCATTCTCGAAGAGAGTGCAGCAAGACAGAAGCTGAAATTCTATACCCTTTCCGTTGTTCCTATCCAGTATCCTATTGGCATTGGCAGAACGCAACGGTTATCCAGAAGCGCTTTATTCAAGAATCTTAGTTACCACACCGGCACCAACTGTTCTGCCACCCTCTCGAATAGCAAAGCGGAGGCCATCCTCCATAGCAATGGGCGAAATAATTTCCACCTCCATCGTTATGTTGTCACCCGGCATACACATCTCGGCACTCTTGCCCTCCCTGCTCATCAACGAGTGCACCGAACCGGTAACATCAGTTGTCCTGAAATAGAACTGTGGCTTGTAGCCGGCAAAAAACGGTGTATGACGACCACCTTCCTCTTTGGTCAGTACATAAACTTCAGCGTGAAATTTCGTATGTGGCGTAATGCTTCCGGGTGCTGCGACGACCTGGCCACGCTCCAATTCTTTCTTTTCCACGCCGCGCAGAAGCAAGCCAACATTATCGCCGGCCTGGCCTTCGTCGAGCGTCTTGTTAAACATCTCCACCCCTGTAACAACGGTTTTGCGCGTCTGTTTTGCAAGACCAACAACTTCAACTTCTTCGCCAACCCGAACTTTGCCGCGTTCAACCCTGCCGGTACCAACCGTACCTCGACCCTTAATGCTGAAAACGTCCTCAATCGGCATAAGGAACGGCTTATCAACATCGCGCTGAGGCACTGGAATATAATCATCGACCGCAGCCATCAGTTCGTCAACGCACTTGCACGCCTCGTCATCCTTACCCTCACTTTCCATTGCTTTCAGAGCCGAACCCTTGATAATAGGAATGTCATCGCCCGGGAATTCATATTTACTGAGCAGCTCTCTGACTTCCAGCTCGACCAACTCCAGCAGTTCAGGGTCGTCAACCTGGTCGGTCTTGTTCAGAAAAACTACGATTCTTGGGACATTGACCTGACGGGCAAGCAGAATGTGCTCGCGGGTCTGCGGCATAGGACCGTCACTGGCCGCTACAACCAGAATCGCCCCGTCCATCTGGGCCGCTCCGGTAATCATATTCTTGACATAATCAGCATGTCCAGGGCAGTCCACATGAGCATAATGGCGCTTGTCTGTCTCGTATTCCACATGCGCGGTATTTATCGTAATCCCACGCTCTTTCTCTTCCGGGGCATTGTCAATATCATCAAACTTCTTGACGTTTCCTCCGCCGGCTTTGTACGCCAGTCGCATTGTAATCGCAGCCGTCAGAGTCGTTTTGCCGTGGTCGATATGGCCAATAGTTCCAATATTGATATGTGGTTTTGTTCGTTCAAATACCGCCTTAGCCATCTTACTATGAACCTCCAATGTACAGGGTTAGTACTTATTTCCTTATCTACTTGATTCCCAAAAAACTGTTTTCAAAACTCTTATGAACAACTCGCAGCCGGGATTGTCAATATCCCGTCCTGACACTTCGCTTGTTATTCTGAGCGGAGCGAAGAATCTATCCTTTCGCCTACCCTGTGCAGAACTAAAAATCTCTCATCTGCGCTCAAGGGCAGGCCTGTCTGCATTTAGCTGCTGATGGGGCTTGAACCCATGACCTCGTCCTTACCAAGGACGCGCTCTACCACTGAGCTACAGCAGCAGTATTAAACCCGCCGGCTTGCGTGCATCCGGCATATCGAAGAACCACTTAAAGCCAACAAACCTGCCGCAAACACAAACTCCATCTTGCTTCGCCGACTCCGGTAAAGCTACACTCCAAGCGCAGAAAGCCAATAACTTCCGTCAACTTTATTAGTGCGAATTAAGTAATTTATACAACAGATGATAAAAGTGCAAACATAAAAAACACAAAAAATACGAAAAAACCCAAAAAACTCAAAAATTTTTCGTTTTTTCCATAAAAATCATCCCCTGCGACTATTTTTTGACGCTGGCATTATTTTTTGGGCAAACTCATCATTTTTATAAAGTTTTCAAAAAGATAAGCCGAATCGTGCGGGCCGGGAGATGCCTCCGGGTGGTACTGAACACTAAAGCATTTTAAGTGCGAACATCGTAGTCCCTCATTAGTGTTATCATTCAGGTTCAGATGAGTAAGCTCAACATTTTTGCCGGCCAGCGAATCCATATCGACGCAGAAGCCGTGGTTCTGGGCGGTTATTTCAATTTTGCCGGTATCAAAGTTCTTTACGGGATGGTTTGCTCCTCTGTGGCCAAATTTGAGCTTGTAAGTTTTTCCACCAAGAGCCAATGCGAGGATTTGATGGCCGAGACATATTCCGAAAATCGGGACCTTTCCGAGCAACGCTTTTGTAGTGTCAATAGCATAACTGACGGGGGCGGGGTCTCCCGGGCCGTTACTTAAAAATACGCCATCGGGCTTCTGTCTCAAAACTTCTTTAGCCGACGTATTTGCCGGCACTACAACAACACGGCATCCGTGTGAGACAAGCAATCTCAAAATATTGTGTTTGACGCCAAAGTCAAAAGCGATGACTTTCTTCGTGTGTCCTATGTCATATTTCGTATGTCGTCTCTGTTTTTCGGCGAGAATGTCGATTACCGGTTTGTTCCATTTGTAAGGTCTCTTTGTCGTTATGTTTTTAACGATGTCGCGCCCGACAAGGCCGGGATACTTTTCGAGCTTGTTCTTCAAAACAGCAATAGAACCTTCCGTTGCAATAATTCCGTTCATCGCACCCTTGGTCCGGATGTGCCTTACAAGCATACGCGTGTCGATACCTTCGAGTCCAATAACATTATGTTTTTTCAAATAGTCGCTCAGAGACTGTTGTGTTCGCCAGTTGCTTGGATAGCCGCACGCTTCTTTGACTATGAAACCTCTGGCATAAACCCTTTTCGATTCGTAATCGTCAATGTTTGTTCCGTAGTTGCCAATCAAAGGGTAAGTCATAGTAATAATCTGCTCGTTATAGGATGGGTCTGTGAGGATTTCCTGGTATCCGGTCATACTCGTATTAAAGACGACTTCGCCGCACATTTGGCCCTTGGCGCCAAAGGATTTCCCTTTGAAAACCGTGCCGTCCTGTAATA
>QNBZ01000110.1 GCA_003644295.1 Planctomycetota bacterium | reverse complement strand
GCGTTTTGCGCTTGCCTGTTCGGAAAAACCCTGATAGTACATTGGCAGCTCTATGTTCTCAATGACGTTGAGTTGGCCAATCAGATTGTAAGATTGAAATATAAAGCCGATATGTTGACCGCGGATTAGGGACAGTTCGTCGTCGTCGAGTTCTGATACATCTTTTCCACTCAGCCGGTATTGGCCGCTGGTTGGCCTGTCGAGACAGCCCAGCAGGTTTAGCAGGGTCGATTTTCCCGAGCCGCTGGGCCCCATAATAGCGATATATTGGCCTTGTTCAATCTTCAAATCAATACCGCGCAACGCAGGCAGTTGAACCGACCCTATCTTGTATGTCTTGGACAACTTCTCGACATCAACTACAATCATATCTGTTTTCTATTTATTATTGCTAAATTGTTAAGCTCCGCCGGCTGATTCCGACTCGGTTATACGCGGCGGATTAAGCGATATTTTATCACCTTCGGCCAAGCCGCTTTTGATTTCTACAAAATTATTGTTAAATGCACCGGTCTCAACTTCACGTTGCTGTAGTCTGTCGCCGATTTGCACATAACAGATTTTTTTGCCCTGCCGGTTAACCACCGCCTGTATAGGCACGCTGAGCACATTGTTTAACTCTTCGATAATAATTTCCACTTTTGCCGACATACCGGTCTTGAGAAAATCGTGCGTTCCGTCGATGGAGACATCTGTTGCGTAGGCCTTCAGGTCAGGATTAAACCACTGTTCCTGGTCAGCTAAAGGCGCTTTTTTTAACACCTTGCCGGTGAATTTCTCGTCAGGAAAGGCCGTAACAGTTATTATGGCCTTTTGGCCCGGCTGTATTTTATCGACCCATGTTTCGTGAACCTTGATTTCCACCTTCATTTCTGAAAGGTCTGGTATGGATATAATCTTTTGACGTTCGCGAACTTCCGCTCCCACCTCAATAGGCCTGTTTCTTCGCGCCCATCTGTCGGTACTTGATGAATATACCACCTGTCCTGGAGAAGGCGCCCTGATTACACAGGCATTAAGTTGTTTTTTGAGCTTTTCGAGGCGTTCTTTTCGAACTAAATACGTTGCCTCACTGCTGCCGAGTTTGGCCTGTGCCTGCGCCAGCTTTGACCTGGCGCGGGCCTTGATCCGTTCCAGTTCCCGTCTGGCCTCGTTGTAGTCGCTAAAAAGCTTCTCTGTCTCTTTCGGAAATTCATAAAGTTTGAATAATTCCAGTGCGATATCGGCTTTTTGTTTTTGAATTCCAAGGCTTTGCATCTCCAGTTCATCGCCTTTCAACTCTGTTTCTGTTACGTATTTTTTCTCGTAGAGTCTTCGTGTCCACATCAGCTTATCAGAAGCTCGCTCTAACTTGCTTTCAGCAAGAGTGATATTATCCTGTAACTCTTTGAGTTTCTGCGAGGCCTCGCCGCCTAATTCAGGATGATTGATGAAAGTAGCGATATCAATGTTTGCACCAGGGTTTTGATTTGCATCTTCGATAAATTTTTCTGCTACGATTTTGCCAAGATATTTTTTAAAGTCCATCAATGCGAATTTTACCTTCATCCGGCCGGCCTGAATGTCGCTTTCATTCTGCTTATTCTGGATATCAAGCGATTCCTTTGCCTTGGCAAAGTCTGCCTCGGCGCTCAGGAAACTAATCTTCTGTGTGGTCAATTTTTGTTGTATCTCGGAGGAATCCAGTTCAACAAGCACTTTTCCGTTATTTACATCTTCAGGCGTAATATAAGTACCCTCATCAACGATACTGATTATGGTCGTTCGGCCTTCCACCTCAGATTTAAGGTCTTTTGAATTAATTGCCTTAATATCACCGCTTTCAGTTATGCTGATAGTCAAATCTCCACGGCTTACTGTAAACGTTCCGGTGTTTTTATTCGCGTTGTTTGACTTGTTAAATGTTCCTTGTAAAAACACAAACGCGCCGATACAGCCGGCTACAGTTATGAAAATCAATATCTGGCGGAACCATTTTGCAAACGCAGATTTGCTGGTCTCCTTGTTATCTTGTTTTTCTACATTATTGTCCTGCATTTTTTACTTTTACCTTTTTACTTTTTCCCTTCCTATTGTTGCCACATTCCGTCCGGCCTTACCTGCAGAATACCAACATCACGGAAGAAACTCAATTTTGCTATTGCGTGGTCCACCAGAGCAGCAGTCAATTCGTTTTGCGCTTCCAATAAAGCGTCCTGTGATTCCAGCAAATCCCGTGTAGTTAATCGTCCTGCCTTCAACAGCAGTGTAGTACTTTTAACTCGCTTTTCAGCCAAATCCAGACTGGTTTTCTGAATACGGTATCGCTCAGCGGCTTCGGCCAGTTGTCGATAGGCCTGACGCACGTCTAATTTAACTTCATCCATATCATTATCATATTCACGCTGTCGCTGTTGTAATGTTATCAGTGCTTCACGATAGGCATTGCGTTCGGCTTTTCTGTCCAGCGGCGCCTCGGCTTCAAAACCAAGCGAGTAAGTGCCACGGTGAAATTGTAGTCTGCCGTAGTCGGTATCCGGAGTCGAAGCTGCACTGATGCTGCCAATAAGATTCAGCTCGGCACCAAGATTATCAGCGGCAACCATAACCTTGCGCAGGGCGTCATTAATCTTGTCGGCACTGGTAGCTAAATCAAGACGCCGGAGTAATCCCGTTTCAACTGCTTCATCAAGCGTGTAATCCAATTCGCTTATCCCAATCTTTTGCAATGCCTTTAATTCGTTCTGGTCCAATGCTATATTGGCGTCTGTTGGCAGAGCCAGTCTTATCTTGAATTCGTCAAGTTGCTGCTTATACGTTTGCTGTGCCCTGATGTAGCTGTCTCTGGCTCTGAGTGTATTCTGCTCGGCCTGGTCAACCTCGAAACGATTCCTGCGGCCTGCATCGGCCTCCATTTCCAGTCGCTCTTTGGATTCGAGCCGTCTCTTGTAGTTATTCTTGGCATTCGTTACGGCATCCATTCGCTGCAAAACACGGTAATAATCGTTCACAATCGAAACCACAAATGTTTTGCGGTAGCGGTTGAACGAGCGTATCTGATACAGTGCATTTCGCTCGGCCTGAGTCAGGTTCTCCTGAACAATTCTGCGTCCGCTGCCCCGCAGCAATGGCTGAGTTAAGCTGGCGCTCAAAACCGAACCTATTGAAGCTCGCGGGTCTCCGGTAAGAAAACGTGCCCAATCGAGCGCAATGCCGGTGCTGATTTGCGCTCCGCTGGCTAATAGCTGGTTAAAACCCAAATCAGCATCATAGCTTATCTTTTCATCTTCGCTGTCCCTGACATAACCGCCGTCGATAGTGCCGAACCACTGCATTGCGAACCGATGCCGGGCCAGCGTTAAATCAAGCGCTGTCAGGTAAAGCCGTTCCTTTTGACTTTGATAGTTTCGGTTGTGCGCTGTGGCCATTGCGACCGCTTGTGCAAGAGTTATAGTGCCTGATGTCGGTACGGCCTTTTCAATTTGAATATCCTGAGGTGATGGCGGCACATCACTGATTGTATAATTGGCTTTTTGGCCGAAACTGTCTCGCCATTTGTTGTCGATGATTTTATATACTTCTTCATCGGCTTCGGTTTTGTAGTGTTCCGGGCTGCAAGCGCCTGCCAAACCGAGTATCGCAGCCACGCATATACCCAGCAATAACAACGTTACCAGCCGAAACTTGCAAAACATAAAACCCTTCTCCCCTGACATATAAGACGGAAGACAATATTGTTTTATTACATCAGTCCGAGATTGCTATTTGTGTGGCGTCATCCCTGCCCCATACCTATATTATTATACAACAAACGGTTATAAAATAAAAGGCCAAAATCGGATTTCGGCTGATTTTCCGCCTTTTTTCTGAAGGCTATATGCGAAATGCTGTTTTTTATTGACCGTTGGCTGTTATTGGATAAACTCTGCTGAAATTTTACTCAACATCCAGAAATGACAAAACCACAACCAAATTCAGTTGACGTTGAGAAATGGCTCAGTTTAATCAGAGCCGATAATGTTGGCTCGACTACCTTCGCAAAGCTCACGAACCATTTCGGCTCGGTGGACAGGGCTTTGGGTGCTTCGGTCGGTGAACTGACAAAGATAAACGGAATAGGATTTAAGAGAGCCGAACAAATCGCCAGAACCTGCGACAAGTTTGACACCACGGCGGAGTTGGAGCTTGCCGACAAGCTTGGCGTCTGGCTCATTCACCTTGATGATGAGCGTTATCCGCCTGTGCTGAAGCGGATTTATGACCCTCCGCCGGTGCTTTACATAAAGGGTACGTTGAGCCGGGCCGACAATCTGGCCGTTGCAATAGTTGGTTCTCGCCGTTGCAGTCTGTATGGCCAAGAGCAGGCCTCTCGGTTCGCTCACTTTTTGGGTTCGGCCGGCTTTACGATTGTCTCTGGTATGGCTCGTGGCATAGATACCGCCGCTCATCAGGGCGCCTTATCAGCCGGTGGACGCACAATCGCGGTGCAGGGTTGTGGCTTGGCAAACATTTTTCCGCCGGAGAATAAGAAGCTGTTTGAACTTATTGCCGAGTCCGGCGCCTGCGTTAGCGAACTGCCGTTACGCTATGAGCCGATGTCCGAGAACTTTCCGCCGCGCAACAGAATAATAGCAGGGCTGTCACTCGGGACGATTGTTATCGAGGCCGGCCTGAACTCGGGAGCGATGATTACCGCCGAATCGGCTATGGAAAATAACAGGGACGTGATGGCTGTACCGGGGAAAATAGATTCGCCGTTGAGCAGAGGGCCGCATCGGCTGATAAAACAGGGAGCCAAACTCGTCGATTCCATAGAGGACATAATGGAAACGCTCGGCTATATCGGCGAGCAGTTGCAGGAGAATGTAGCCGAAGCAACGATAAAGGCCTCTGAAAAAGCCGAGATGCCTTTATTCGATATCAACCAGTTGAATATCAGTAACAATGAAAAAATAATTTACGATTGTCTGAGCAAAGAGCCGCTGCACATAGACCAGCTAATCGCGGAGACGGATTTAGCCCCGGGCAGTATCAATGCCGGACTGATATCGCTTCGGCTGAAGGGTTTGATAAAACAACTTCCCGGCAGCCTGTTTTTGAAAAGATAATTTTCCGCTGATGTCTACAGAGCAAGTTACAGTTTTGTTAATGACGATAACATACTGATATTTGGACAGATACGAATTTATATTAAATATCAAAATGCAAATATAAAAATTACAATGCAAAATTCAAAAATTACAAAAAAACGCAGGCGCACAAATACTGGCAGCGCAAATGATAAGTGCATAAATTGCTTACGTCATATGTGCTTATTTTAATATGTCGTTTTGCGTTTTGCTTTTTAATCTTTGATTTTCTGGCCGTAAAGGCATTTTCTTACACTAAGTTGCGCTGTAGTATTAGTT
>QNBZ01000109.1 GCA_003644295.1 Planctomycetota bacterium | reverse complement strand
ATTTCTTATATAAATATGCTTGTGGATAGTGGAAATCCATCGGGATGTTGTTTTTGCTGAGACCATAAATATCTCAGCGAGGGTCTTATTGCTCTGCCAGCAGCCCTTCTGTCCGAAGCTGTAGATGTGAGCCAGCAGCACCTTCTGGCACAGACCAATATCGCTAAGATTAAGGATATGGTATGGTATCGCAAGATACCTTTCACGGGGCGTTTTTTTGACCTTGCTTTTGACAGCCATAACCGCAGTTGCTCTCTCCGGGCATTGGGGTTACGTCTTCATTTCCGCTACGATTTGGCGGGTCTGCGGCGACTGGTCTTTGTGTGCCTGCTTGAAGGCCGGGACGACCGAGTCGTTCTGTTTTTTGAAAAGCTCATTGCCTTCAATGATTTCTTTAAGCGCCTGCTGTTTTGCCTTGGCCTGTTTAAGAAACCGAACCGCCCTTGTCCCATAGACCCCGCCAAGCAAAGCTGATATGCCGATAGCTAATTCAAGAGCGCTGTCAGCCAACTGCCAGGCGTCCGGCCTTTGAGCCGACTCCGCTGTGGCTGTCTGTGCGAGCCGCCAGCTTGTTTGGCTGAGTATGTCCTCGGCGCTCTCGGCAGCAGGCAACTGTTTCGGCAGACCGAAGTAAGAGACAAACGCTCGGCTCTGGGTTTGCGATAATTTTGTCAGCGCCTTCAGCGTCTCCGATGTATTTTCACGCCTTGCGGTCTCGGCTGTTATCGCAGCGGTTCGGTTGTGCAGCCAGGCGTTCTGTTTTTGTGCATCGCTCGGCGCAAAACGCAAGCTCTCACAGCCGCCGCAGATAGCCGCACAAACTATAAGAACGCAAGCACACAACCTTTGTCCCTCTGTTCCTTTGCCCCTTTGCCCCTTTATTCCTTTGCCCCTTTGAATCGTTTTCATTGTGTATGTCCTCTAATATCAGCTTCTGGAATGCGTTTTTCAATCGCCCGCAGGCGGTACTCATACGAGATGCTTTTTGCCGAAAGCAGTTCGAGTTTTTGCTCGAAGTTTTTTTGGCAGGTCAATAGTATTTTTACATCGTGTTGAAGCAGGTCGAGCTGCCGTTGTAGGTTGACCCAACTGCCGACGATTAGAGATGCCAGAAACGCCAGTTGAATCAGTACGGAAACATTCACCTGTCTATTGAGCCGCCACGGTTTGGAATTTGCCTTGTCTCTCATCTCTCGTTTCTCGCATCACGGCTCGGCGTAGAATACGTTTTTATCTGCAACCCTGAACATTACTGTGTAAGTACCGGCTGCGAGTTGTCCCTGTTGAAGGAACGATTCAGCCAGGTTCACCGCTTTGGTTTGTGTTCCGATTTCGACCGGCAGTGAGCCGGGTTCACCTATCTCCACCGTCCGGACGTTATAGACGTTGTATGAAGAATGGCTTTTAATTTTAACTGTCCAGGCAGCCGCCCTGGCCCCTGGCGATGCAACTGTTGACACTTCCCGCATATTACCAATCACCAATTACCACGTTTGCGAACGATTTTCAGATTCGTACATTGTTTCTCAAAATCCATTTGCACTTGTTCTATCCAGCTTCTGCTTCGGCTATCGCTTTTTACGCCGAGCAGGTCCCTACTTTCCGGACTTGTGCTTACCCTGTCGCCGGTCTGGTAATCAAAAGCTGTGTATGGCATTTGCACGTTGATGGTCTCGACGATATCAGGCGACATCAGCGCTTTTTTGCGCACATATTCGTACAGAGCCGAGCTGTCATCAACCTCGTCTGGCTTGCCGAGCGACTCGTCCGATGAATCGGCGAATATACTTTTGGCTGAAATCCTGCGATATTTGAATTGTCGGCCAAGTGTAATGATATGGTCAACCACTGGGACAGATGAGTTAATCGGCCCGTCGGCAGCCGTGCAGCTTAATTTTTCATCGCTGCTCACCGATGCGGTTATCCGGAACTTCAATACTCCTTTCAGCGCAGCTACCCACGTATCGACATCGAGCCGGTCGCTGCTCAGCCAGATACCACACTCATCGAGCAGGTTATTAAACGCCGCAAGGTACTGCCACCAGTGGATACCGTTATCGAATGATACCTGTAGAAAGTAGCCCAGCGACTGTCCTTTTTTGTCGGCGGTAAGCGTCGGCCAGAAGCGCCTGCGATGCTGTGCAAAATTACCGTTGCCGAAAATCTTTGAAAAGTCAAAGGCAGCGCCCTGATTATATGGTTCGCCGCTGTAATCGCCCGCCTCGTTCAGAGACCATTTACGATAGACGTCTTTTACCTGATGGAAATCGGGATTAGTCGAGGGCGAGAATTTGTCGTAATCGGTATCTTCAAGGCCGCTGTCCCAGGCCTTCACCAGCTCGAATGTTGCTTCATAGATTTTGAAATCGCCCTGGCCGATATACCTATGCGTTATTGGCCAAAAGTTTTTCCTGCTGCGGATGCTTGATATAGTTGTTTTTGAAACGCAGAGTTGCTCACCTGCCGGCTGACAGTTTAACTCGACCGCTCTGCCGGCCCCGTTGCGGTAAAACACAATCGCCTGTTCACCGCCGACCGGCACAGTTAGTGGGACAAACTTGAACTTCAGTCCGATTCTCTCACAGCAGCGCCGCAGCGCATCAGCCAGATTCAGCCCCGTTACGTCAAGGTGGCGAGCTGTTTGTCCCTCGGTCAGTGCTTCCAGCCGTTCAACGCTCGGCGTTTGCAGTTGACCGTCAGGCAAATACACACGCAGCAGATAATCAATCGCTTCGGCATAACTCCAGAACTTACCCGCTGACGGCTCAGCAGCGAACAGCGTTAAGCTGTTGCCTTCGTATTTAATTTGTTCGGTTGTAGCGTTTGGCTTTCCGTCTTTGTTGAATACGGTTTCGCTGCCGGCCAGAAACAGAGCCGAGCCGTCAGCGTTGCCGACCTGTTGGCCGTAGATAGTGATGCGTTTAAGCTGTGCGCTGAAATCACGGGCGACTATTTCCACGCTTTCGCTGTCGGCGTCCAGTTTTGTATCGAGCTGGTCTATTTGGCCGACAAATATCGCAAAGCTGTCAGCAGACGCTCCGGGATAACCTGCGTTATAAACCTGTCGGACGCAGACGGTTTTGCCGATGCCGAGTTTCGGCTCAATCTCTTCAATCGCAGCCAAACCGCCGCCGGCGTATGCAGCCGGATTGTAAATCAGATGCGCTCTGCTGAATTCAGGCCAGCCGCTGCGAACGATTTCCCTTAATTCAAGATAAGGGCATAGCTCGCCGTCAAGCAGGACTGACACCCTTGACGCCGGCAGCGCCAGTTGTCTTTGTGTTGGTTCTAAAAGGTCAACTCTATTGGACATCTCATACCGCCTCTGCTTTCAGAGTATCAATCGCATCAGGGTCTGTCATATCAAGCTGAATCTTCAATTGTGCAAGGCAGTGGTTTTCGATACCGGCTGCATCTTCAGCCCTGACAGCAAACAGGTATGTCCCCTCGTTGAGCGGTTCGCTTTGATACCGGTAAAACAATCGGCCTGCATACTCAATCACAGCTACTGGGCTTTCGTAATCGATTTGTCCGCTGCCGTTGTCGTAATAGATGTTGAAACGCACCGGCGATGACTTTTGTTCAAGCGGACAGTAATACCAGAGAAGCTCTATCTTATCGCCGTCAATTTGTTTCGCTTTTACCTCGAAAATGCTGTTCGGCTGCGATTGTGATAAATTACCGTCGGCGTCTATTGAAACTTTGACCGCAGCCGATAAGCTATGTTCCTGACGTCCGCAGCGGTTAGCCCTGCGAATGGCGTAAAAATATATTGAGTTGCTGTTGTGTTCGACATAGTTCGGCACATAAATCTCGTTTGCGTCCAAGTTGGCCACAGCCAGTATATTTGCAAAGTTTATTGTTTCCATAGTATCGCCGCGGTAGAGCGTTTGGCAGCCGCCTATGCGCTGCCAGAACCAGCCCAAGCTCAATACAGTACCCAACTTGAACGCATTGGCGGTCATACCTGCAAACAGCGCATCTTTTAGCCACTTAGTTTCCAACGAACATACTCCTGCCTAAAGTTTGAACATAAGCCCCCAACTTTATGTTGGGGGTTTTAACCCCTATACGTTGTACGTTGTACGCTGTACGCTATTTTCAACTCGGCGTCCTCGTAATGGTTGATTCTCCATCGGTCGGAGTGTGAGTCAGAATGCTTGTTTCGCCGTCATCGTCGTAATAGTTGATTACGCCGGTGCTTTTATTCTGGACGGCTTTATTGACAAGCATTTTGGCCGCTTTTTCAAAAAGTGAACTACCTGCGAACCGGTTCTCGATTGAGAATGTTGCCAATACTGCATTTACCGTCTCGCCATCAATAACCGCCCCGTCAAGCACAACCGAATAATCGTGTCCGGTTGCATAAAAGGCATCCGTTAAAACTATTTTACAATTGTGGATGCCAGTCAAACTATCAAAATCCTCAGTATCTGTTATTCCCGCTGTTGATTCGGTAGTACCATCATCTTTATAGATTTTGATAGTGCCATTGGTAGCACGGGTTATGCTGGCACCGTTTTTGTCATTAGTACTCCAGCAGAAATACAGTGTTGAGTTCTCTTTGAAATCGCCTAAATACATACCAGCCCCTTTCTATTTGCAGACAATGAACCGCCGACCAGCCGACGATGCAATTCGCTTAAACTCTCTCTTCCATTACCACCATTCCATAAAAAAGCTCTTTCTTGTTCACTTAATGCTTTGTCGAAAATCATAAAGTTGTCAAGCAGGCCTTCAAGATAGAGGTTAGTCGCTCCTCTGTTATAGTTCGCCCCCAGGGACATAGGATACTGGAAATTAGAATAGTTGGTTCCAGATTGCCGCTGGCCGGAGTAAGTGGTCGTTTTCTGCACATTATCAACATAGAAACGAACCGTCATTAAAGATTTCTGAAGTATTACAATTACAAGATGCCAGTTATTATCAGCTACGCCGGTATTAAAATCTGCTCCTGCTGATATGCGTTGGCCGTCATCATCTCGTGTGAACAAACGTATAGCTCCAGATAAATAACTACCAGTTGAAGTACTATTCAATATAGTTGTTAGAGCAGTTGTTGCACCATCGTTGCCAGTCCCCTGCAGTGCGTAAGCGGCGTCCGATGGTGTCTTAACCCACGCAGCTACAGTAACGTTATTCATATTACCGCCGAAGTTTCCCATCGTGCCGACATTTACGTAGTCATCAACACCATCAAACAATAATGCTCCGTTTATTTTGCCGGCGGCGTCGTGTTGGTTCGTATAAGGATTGCCGGTAGCATCGGTAAAGGTTCCTTCATTGCCCTGCGATGAAAAATCCTCGACATCCGTATTGGCGGCGTTTTCGTTCATCTTCCAAAAGCCGTAACAGTTTGGAGCCAGGTCGAGCATTATTTCATCTCCGCTAAATCGCCGT
>QNBZ01000108.1 GCA_003644295.1 Planctomycetota bacterium | reverse complement strand
CAGGGTGCGCCGGGCATCCCGACAACTTACGACATAGTTATGCCGGAAGAAGCACAGAAGCCGCCCGGCTTCCTCATAGGTACCGCAAAAGCCGACTACCTCGCAGAGTTGTGGCAAAAATTTTTTGACGACAGCTGGGCAGGGGGCGTGCCATTTAGTAGTCAGCAAAACAACGACGCCGAGGCATTCGCAGCGGCTGTATGGGAGATTATCTATGAGGACATGCCAGCCACACCGAACGATTGGGACGTTACGTCAGGACCTGGTTTCCGCTGTACTAATGCAGACACGGGCAAAGCCAATGACTGGCTGCATTCGCTGGATGGCGGCAGCAAAGCAGACCTGTGGGCGATGGTCAATACGGACAAACAGGACTTTCTCATAAAAACTCCTCCGGGCGGGGTCCCAGAGCCGGCAATGATTGCGCTGCTCGGCCTCGGCGGGCTGGTAGTGCGGTGGCGAAAGAAACAAACTGTTATAAATTTCAGACTTCAGAAAGGAATATGAAACTATGAAAAAGTTACTGATGATTTGTGTTGTAATTGGACTTATTCTGGTCGTCAGCAGCCCATTGGCTGCCATCCCTGTACAGACATTCACCGGCGAATGGGCTATCTCCGACAATGAGAACGGAACAAGCTTTAGTATCGATGGAGACGGCACGTTCGACATCAACCTTGCGTGGTTCGGCTACTCGGTTAACAGCATTTTCGCATGGGACGCTATTGTCAGGCAGGCCTCTGCTGGCTCAGCTGGTATCGTATCGTCTGAGGATGAAAATGGATGTATCGTATCCAAACGTTTTGCATCAGATGAGCTGATTGGCCCTGCTTCCGGTAATCTTAATGGATACACAAAGGCTGGTTACTGGATGGAGTGGGGTGGGCCACCGATTGAGGGAGGTGAATTTCTCGACGAAACCCGCGGTTATGTGGGCTTTTCCTTTCATATCGGACCGGATACACATTGGGGCTGGGCAGAGATTAGCATTGACCTGTCTGGTGACCCCGGAGAGGGTTGGCTTATTCTATATGGATACGGATACGAAACAGAACCAGACACTCCCATAGCAGCAGGCGCCCCAGAGCCGGCAATGATTGCGCTGCTCGGCCTCGGCTCTCTGGTATTGCTTCGCAGAAAACGCAAATAGAAAAATGAATCATGGTGAATTTGTCGATTTTGAAAGGAAAACAGATATGAAAAAGATTTTTTGGATGAGTTTATGTGTGCTGTTTGCCGCTGGCACAGTTCAGGCAGCACTCGACATTGAAGGGATTTATATTGACTCCTGTAAGGATTATACGGATGGGACACCAGACACCAACCCCTGGGAATTTGAAATATGGGTGGACATTGCCAATAAGGATAGCCTGCATCACATCGACATAACCTTGCCTGGCGGGACAACCAAAACTATCTACGAAGACAGTGGAGATTGGGAATACGAATCGTCGACGGACTATTCCACGCTCGCGGACTTGCGGGCCGACTACCCGACCGGCGATTACGTGTTCAGTTTCGAAAAGAGCGACGACACGGTGCTCTGTACCGTTACCTTAAACTACGCCGACCTTTCCGAGCCGGCAAACCCAGTCGATTTTACCTACCCGGCTTATAACGGCCAGACGGGCATCAGTACTAACCCGACATTCGAGTGGACTGTGGGTAGCAGTGACGCAAATGCCATAGGCATGTGGGTCTGGGACACTGTTGAGGATAAAGACCTCTATGAAGAAGTCCCTGTCTCGATGGATACAACTTCGTGGTCTCCTGGCCTTATGGACCCCAATCATACCTACGAGCTTGAGGTTTCGGTCATCAACATCAAAGATGGACTGTCCGGGCCGGCATTGCCGACTATGACTGTCGACAGCGATGAGTTTGAATACGGCCTGCTGATAGAGTACTGCAACTGCATAGAGTTTGCCACAGTTCCAGAGCCGGCGACGATTGCGCTGCTGTGCATTGGCACTATGAGTTTGTTGAGGAAACGCAGAGCGTAAAGAAGGACGAAGTACGAAGTTAGAATAGCGAAGTTAAAAATTGTTGGATCAATCCGCCTTCGGCGGAATCAATAATCAATAATCAATAATCGATAATCAATAATCGATAATCAATAATCGATAATCAATAATCGATAATCATTAATCAATAATCAATAATCAATAATCAATAATCAATTAACTACTCCCATCTGAATTTATCAGCTCGACTCACTAACTCTTCAACTCGTGCCTTCACATTTTCATTTTTGAATTCGGAATCTTTCCACTTCTCGACCTCATCTTCGTTTTTTCTGACTTCTTTTTCCAGCTTTTTGAGTTCCTTGCGCAGCCGTTCGTATTCCATTTGCTTACGCTTTACAATCAAATCAAACCTGTCGCTGATTACCTTTTCCAAATCTTCGATTAGCTCTTTTTTCTCGTCATCATCGGCTGCGCTCCTGATTTTTCTAAGCAGTTCATTTCGTTCCATCTTGAGTTCCATATCTTTGATAAGAACTTTTGCCAGTTCCGGATTTTCTTTTTCCGCCCTTGCTATTTGGCCGTACTTTTTTAGCCCAAGATATACCATTCTCCTGTAGAGTTGTGGTTCTGTATCTTTGAGTTCAGCGAGTTCTTTTGCCTTATCGGGATAATTTTTCTCCAGCCATTCGAGATATTCGGAATGCCTTTCGAGCATTCTCCTCATTTTCCCTTGTCCACCAACGGGCTGCTTATTGTGTCTTGGCTTCTCTTGCATCCAGATGTCTCCTGCTTTTTTCTCAACAGCCAGACAGGGCAGAGTGGATAGTGTTATTAGTATTGTCATTGTCAGAACCCAAATTTTTCCATAATTAGTTTTCATTTCTTTACCCTTTCCAAAAATCGCTGTTAATTTCTATCAGTTTCATTTCCAGCTCTGTTATAGCTCCGCTGCCGTTATCGCCATTGTCACCGAACTGCAGTGCGATTATTTCCGCCTGAATTTGTTCGATTTCAGCGTTCAGAATTGTCAGGTTTGTGTCATCGTCAGCCAAGCAATCGCTTTCCCATATTGCTTCAGGGATTATCGAGGTGGCGATAACACTTTCATTCTCACCCCCGTTTTTTTCAAACACTTTTAGCCCTATGGCCATTATGATAATAAGCGCAGCGGCAACAGCCGCCGCCTTGTAAATTATCCGTTTGTAGGTATTCGATTGCCTGCGCAGCAGAGCCGCTGTGATTTCCGCTTTTATATTAGCTATAAGCTCTTTGTTCGGCTCAGGCGCAGGGTGCTTGCGAAGGATTTCCTCGGCCTTTTGCACATCCTCAAAGCTCTGTTCCGGATTTTCCCAGTTTCGACTATTCATAATTCTAAATTCATTATTATTCCATTAGCTCTCGGAGTTTTTTCAGCCCACGGTGCAGCTTCGACAGCGTTGTTCCTATTGGCTCGGCCCGTATCGCTGCTATTTCCTTAAAGCTGGCCTGTGAGTAAAAACGCAGCATTATCAGTTCTCTCGTATCGGAGTCCAGTTTGCCGAGTTGCATTTGCAATTTGTCAAATGTTTCATTGTTGGATTGTTTTGTTTCTGTCAATTTTGATTCAAACTGTTTTTTTTGAACTTCAAGCAGCTTTTTCTGTCGTTGTTTATTTCGTAGGTAGTCGTGGAAAATATTGGATGCCGTTTTGAACAGCCAGCCTTCAAAAGAGCCGCCCTTGAAAGAGCCGATTTTATTCACCAACCTGACGAACAGTTCGCTGAGCAAATCATCGCTTACAGCTCTGTTGCCCGTCAGCCGGTAGAAATAGCCGAAGCATCGGCTTGCGTACATATCAACCAACAGCGAGAAGCTCTCATTGCTGCCGTCCTTACAGCCGACTATTATCTGGGCTAATCGGTCGTTTTCCACCATATTCAGGTGTTTCTTATGATAGAGACGGTGCCCGGAATTATTTTATTGCATAAATTCAAAAAAATTGGTAACCGTCTGTTTATGTCTATAGTTGGTATCGGAGCAAAACTTTTCTCAAAGAATACCTGGCCTACTAAATTCAAACGGATAGCAACGAGTATTTTACCGGTTGACAAAGGCCGTAAAGGCGCCTGTAAACGCTGCGGCGCCTGCTGTAAGCTGCCGAATCCGTGTCCATTTTTAAGAATTGACAAGAATGGCCAATGCACATGCAAAATCTACTGGTTTCGTCCTCCGAGTTGTCGCAAATATCCACGCACCAAATCGGAACTGCTAACGCCTGAGACCTGCGGCTATAGTTTTGATAGAACAAAGCATTAGTGCTGTCGAAAATCGTTCTACAAAGGCAGCTTATCGTCGTTCTCTTCGTCCTGTTCGTCTTCTTCTTCATCGAGTTTCCAGCGGTCCGATTCGTCTATATCCTCGATTTCTCGCTGCATATACTTGAAGATTTTATCCTGCAAAGGTGCCAGCTTCCCATACCACTTGAGCATACCCTGATAGCTCGCTACCAGCATATCGAGACGGATTAGCTGCCATTTAGCTATGCACTCCGGCTCTTTGATATTGGAAAATGGGTCGCACTTGAACGTCCTTTTACCGTCTGGCCCAATCTCGCAGAGTTCACAATCTTTACATTGAATCATTTTTGCACCCCAATCTAAACTGACAGAAAACAAAAATTTACCCTTTTATCCTCTTTACATTAACATTATAATACCATATAAGTTAATATATTGGAAAGTATTTTGAATAATTGATTCTGGCCTGTTTATGGAGAAATGAATGGCGAAACCGAGACGCAGACGCAAAGTGGGCAGTAAAAAAAGACGTGCCCGCTGGAAAGTCCGACACAAAATAAGCTGATTATAAGATTATAAATGGGTAAATAGCATTTAGCACCCAACTTTATGTTGGGGGTTGTTTAATCATAATACGGTAAATGAAGCACTTCAACGTAACTTTCAAGCCGGATGGTAGGCAAGTTTCAATCCACGAAGGGGCGACACTTCTTGAAGCGACCGGCCAGATTGGCATAACATTAAATACTGTTTGCGGCGGCAAAGGTACCTGTGGAAAATGTGTGGTGAACATTGAGCCGAGCGGACGGCAGGTACTGGCTTGCCAGTACCATATCCATAGCGACCTGACCGTAACAATCCCATCATCATCCAGATTATTTGAGCAGAAAATCCTCGCCGATGGCATCGAAACAAAAACCACATTTCAGCCCGACATATATAAAAAATACCGGCAAAACGATTCTGCCGACAAAATACTCGGCTTGGCGGTCGATATCGGAACAACCACCGTCGTTGCCAAATTGATTAGTATGACAGACGGCCAATGCCTGGCAACGGAAGCTATGTTAAATCCACAAACTCGATTCGGAGACGACGTCATCAGTAGAATCAGCTATGGTGAAACTGACGAGAAATTAGCCGAGTTGCAAAAAGTCATAATTAACTGCATAAATGGATTGATTATAAAGCTCTGCAATCAGACCGGCACAAATCCAAATCAAATATACGAAGTAACGGT
>QNBZ01000107.1 GCA_003644295.1 Planctomycetota bacterium | reverse complement strand
TCGTGTCTTATGACGATTGCGAAATCGCCCCTTAACATCAGAAAAGACAAGGGCTTAGCAAAATCAGTAACAGCCTGACCCAAGTCCTGCTTTTACAAGTAAATGCGATGCTTCTTCAGTTATAGGCAGACACAAGGAAAATTTCCTCTTTACTAATAATTTCCCTTAAGCATTTAAATTTATCAAGGGAATTGTTTTATAAGAGCATTCACGGTGTTCAATTTGTGTTTTCTGACATTTCCCATTTACACGGTTAAAAGGCATACTTTTCTCCGTACGATACTGATAATTCTACAAAAATCTGTTTGAACAGTCAAGTTTGATGCCACCGTCAAAAGTGCGTGACTGGTAATTTTTTTATAAATAGATGAAAATACTGGAGTTATATGAATTTTAATGTTGACAGGCTAAGTCATTGATATATAATATAAATCGTTATATATCAATAACTTGGAGCGATTATGCGAAAATTAGTTAATCCTCAACAAATCCAGATGTTTGACCCATTTGACAGCGTCCTGACAGATCAGACCCGTAAGCATCTGCTGGAGAACTGGCAGGGAGTCTTCCGTCATGTACTGCTTGAACTGATGCCTGTCGGAGCCCTGTCTGAGCACCTTGATCCTGTGATGGGCCGGCCCAGCAAAGAGTTATATTCGATTGCTGGACTGATCTTCCTGAAGGACTGCTTCCACTGGACAAATGACGAGGCGCTCAACGCTTACCGCTACCGCATGGATGTTCACTATGCCCTGAATCTTGAGCCGGTTGCGCGAGACATTTCGATTCGGACACTGGAGCGGTACATCGCTCGATTTGAACAGGACCATCTTGCCAAAACGGTGATGGCGGAACGTATAACCCCGTCATAGTGACGACGGGCTAACCAATAATAAACCCTGCAATAGTGATGGCAGGACTAACCGAAAATGCAATACGATATACGCAATACGACACACAGACTACGCCCTGATGATGTCGGCGATTTTCATTAGGCGGGTAGTGTTATCACGCTCGGCCTCAGCTAACTTATCGTAAATGAACCTAATCGTTCCCTGAAGCTCCGGAATAACAACATGCTCCAAAACATTAACACGCCTGCGGGTCATATTCAGTTCCGTAGCCAAAAGGCGGGCCTGCTTTTCCTTCTCGGCCAACCCAATCAAATCGTCAAAAGCTCTCTCCAAAGCCAGCAACGCAACGTCCAATTCGCCAGAGGTGGCAGTAAAGCCGTAACATATAATTTCGCCGGCCATTTCCTTCAGCAAATGCGGCACTTTTACGTTCATTACGCTGGCAAACTCAACAGCCAGTGTGAACTTTTTTGTCGGCACTTCGAGGGCGGCTTTTACATCTTCCGGCTCCATCAACGCACGAGCTAACATAAACCGCCTAAAGGTTTCCAATAATTCTTTTTCAACCTTCTTACGTAACGGCTGAATGTCCCGTGCGATTTTAATCAGTTGGCGGGAAATCTCGTCTCTTTTTTCACTGAGCAGACGATGGCCACGACTGGCAAGGGTTACCCGCCTTCGCAGTTGTAGTAATTCCATTCGGGTTGCATTTACATTTGCTAACATATTAACTCATCTGCTCATTCACTCTTTTCTTTTCGGAATTTTGGCATATATTTCTTTATGAGTTCAACGTCAATTCGTTTTAGCTCGGCGTTCTCGAACATACTCAGCAGTTCCCAGCCCAAATCCAGCGTCGTCTCTATCGAGCGATTTTCATAATAATCCTGCGAAACGTACCTGGCCTCGAATTCGTTTGCGAATGTCATATACTTTTTGTCTTCTTCGGACAGAGCGGCTTCGCCCATAATTGTCGCCAGTTCCTGCGATTCTTTGCCGCGCGCATAAGCGGCGTAAAGCTGGTTGTAAAGGTCGGCGTGGTCTTCGCGGGTCTTGCCCTGGCCGATGCCCTTGTCCTTGAGCCGCGAAAGAGAAGGCAGAACATCTACCGGCGGCGAGACCGCCTTTCTGTGCAGCGAGCGGGAAAGGATTATCTGTCCTTCAGTGATATAGCCGGTCAGGTCCGGCACTGGGTGGGTCTTATCATCTTCGGGCATTGTCAATACCGGCACCATTGTAATAGAGCCGGTTTTCCCCTTGATACGCCCTGCTCTTTCATAGACGGTCGCCAGGTCGGTATAGAGGTATCCGGGATAGCCGCGCCTGCCGGGCACTTCTTTTCTCGCTGCGCTGATTTCCCGAAGCGCCTCGCAGTAGTTAGTCATATCATTCAAGATTACCAAGACATGCATATTCAGCTCGAAGGCCAGATACTCGGCGGCGGTTAGCGCGAATCGTGGGGTCGCAATACGCTCGATGGCTGGGTCGTTTGCAAGATTGACAAACATAACAGCTCGCTCGATAGCTCCGGTGTCCTGCAGGTCGTTGATGAAGAACTGGGCGGCCTCAAACGTGATTCCCATCGCAGCAAATACGACTGCGAACTCCTCGCCTTTGCCGAGAACCGTTGCCTGGCGGGCTAACTGGGCGGTTACCTGGTCGTGCGGCAGGCCGGCACCTGAAAAAATCGGCAGCTTCTGGCCACGAACGAGCGGGTTCAGGCCGTCAATTGAAGATATGCCGGTCTGGATAAATTCGTTCGGGTAATCACGGGCATAAGGGTTAATGGGACTGCCGTTAATATCCAGCCGTTTGTCGGCGATGATAGCTGGGCCGTCATCTTTCGGCTCGCCAAGTCCGCTGAAAACCCTTCCGAGGATATCCGGCGAAACGTCCAACTCAAGCGGCCTGGCTAAAAAACGAACCGTGCTTTTATTGACGTCAATGCCGCGAGTTCCCTCGAAGACCTGGACAAGGACTTTGTCGTTTTCGACCTGAAGAATCTGGCCGCGCCGAATTGAGCCGTCACCCAACTCGATATCAACGATATGTCCGTATTTGGCTTGGTCAACCATCTCGACCATCATCAACGGCCCTGAAATGTTCGTAACTGTCTGGTATTCTTTTATACTTAACATCTGGTACTCCGTATATCGTATATCGTATTTCGTATATCGTACAACAGGCCACGCCCACAGGTGGCGGGGCTAAATAACCCCCAACATAAAGTTGGGGGCTTAACTAAACGCTGTTTGGTACTTGCAAATGCTTCATCTGCTCGTCAATCGTATTTCTTATTTCGGCGACCTTCGCTATATCGTCCTGTGGGATATATTTCGCCCTTGCGATTTCTTCACGGACAGCCAATTTGAAAATTTCAGCGGTTTCAACTCCGGCTTCAATAGCCGAGAGCGACTGCTCGTGAAAATAAAGAATGTTTTTCAGCATCTCGTATTGTTTTTCAATCGAAGTATATGTATCTACCTTGTGGAAAGCGTTCTGATGCAGAAAGTCCTCACGAATTGACCGTGCCGTCTCCAGCGATAATCTATCTGCCGGCGACAGGGCCTCGGTGCCGACCAGCCGAACAATCTCGAGCAGTTCGGCTTCCTGTTCCAGCAGCCCCATTGCCTTTACGGTCATTGCTTCCATCTGCTGTCCCTGCTCTTTATCCTCGAAGCAATCTTTCAGGTATTGCTTGTAGAAACTATATGACGTTAACCAATCAATCGCAGGGAAATGTCTTTGGTAAGCAAGTCGGCCCTGTAATGACCAGAATACCTTTACCACATGCAGTGTGGCCTGAACGACCGAATCGGATAAATCGCCGCCCGGCGGGCTTACGGCTCCGATAATCGATAAGGCCCCATCGCGTTCTGGACTGCCGAGGCACTCGACCCGCCCTGCTCTTTCGTAAAATGATGCAATTCTGGCCGCAAGATATGCGGGGTAGCCCTCTTCAGCAGGCATTTCCTCAAGTCGCGTTGAAATCTCGCGCATCGCTTCAGCCCATCGGCTAGTACTGTCGGCCATCAGCGCAACGGTATATCCCATATCCCTAAAATACTCGGCTATAGTAATGCCGGTATAAACCGAGGCCTCTCTTGCCGCCACGGGCATATTCGAGGTGTTCGCAATCAGTACGGAACGCTTCATCAACGGCTCGCCGGTGTGCGGGTCTTTCAACTCCGGGAACTCTGTAAGGACATCGGTCATTTCATTACCGCGTTCGCCACAGCCAACATAAACAACAATATCAGCATCGACCCATTTTGCCAACTGATGCTGAACGACAGTTTTTCCCGTTCCAAACGGACCCGGCACACAGGCCGTCCCGCCCCTGGCAATGGGGAAGAAAGTATCGATGACACGCTGACCCGTAACGAGAACCCTGTTCGGTGCAAGACGCCTTCTTACCTGCCGGGCGCTGCGGACAGGGCATTTCTGCATCAACTTCAGTTCGGTTTCGCTGCCGTCTTCAGCAGCCACAACCCCGATTTTTTCGTCAACCGTATAATCACCTTCAGCTATCTGCTTTATAGTGCCGTTGACTCCAGCCGGAACCATAATCTTATGTGTGAGCAGTGTGGTTTCCTGAACCTCGCCTATGATATTTCCGGGGGCTACCTTCGTTGCCTCACTTACGGTCGGCTTGAAATGCCATTTCTTTTCCCTGTTCAAACCCGGCATCGAACTGCCCCTGCCCATAAATTCGCCTTCAAAATCTACCAACGAATTAAGCGGCCTTTGAATGCCATCATAAATGCTCTCAATCAGTCCCGGCCCTAATTCAACCGACAGTGGCGCTTCGGTATCAACTACCGGCTCGCCCGGGCCAATACCAACGGTCTCTTCATAAACCTGAATCGACGCCAAATCGCCATTCAGTTCCACGATTTCACCTATCAGGTTGAGTTTGCCCACGCGAACAACGTCATACATTCTCGCACCGGCCATACCTTCGGCCACAACAACAGGCCCTGCAACTTTAACTACTCTGCCCTGTCTTGTTTCGCTCATTTCAAAACCTTTCGTATATGCGTTTATGCGTTAACTCATCCACGCAAAATGTTAATACCAGTGGCCATTTTAATCACTTCACCCAGCGCTTCGGTTGCAAAACCCTTTGGTTCAGTAGTGAACGGCACAACTACAATACAGGGAACCGGCTTATCCCGCTGAGTCGAGAAAACCTCTTCAGCCGCCGGCGCCTGCTTTTCTGCAACTACGACGAGAGCATATTTGCCATCGATTATCTTTGCTGCGCTTTCAGTTATATCTTCGTCTGCCTGGCCTACAGGGTAAGTATCCAGGCCGAGCGCCGAAAACGGCATCACAAAATCGACATCACCTAAAACTGCAACTTTACCTTCCATTTTTTAGTATCACGTATCTCGTGCGCTTGTCATTCCCGCGCAAGCGGGAATCCATTCAGTCAATTAAGTCATCACATAAATCTTTCCACTCGGGATTAAACTTTTCAATCAAATCTATCTTCCACTGTCTTTTCCATTTCTTCATTCGCTTTTCTCTGGTTATGGCACCATATATATCAGCATACATTTCATAGTACACAAGATTATTGACATTATACTTTTGAGTAAAGCCTTGAACGAGATTGTTCTTGTGTTCATATACTCTCCTAAACAGATTGTTC
>QNBZ01000106.1 GCA_003644295.1 Planctomycetota bacterium | reverse complement strand
TTGACAGACAATCAATTATTGTGTCATGCCTGCGAAAGCAGGCATCCAGTACATATATAAACCTATGGATTCCCGCTTTCGCGGGAATGACAGGGCGCAAAAATTAACTCCAATTGGTATAATGTCAATTTTCTTGGAAAGTACAGAAAATATAAAAATCAACAGAAAATTAAAAAGAAAAGAATGGATGCTTCAACTGTGTGATGAATTGGCTGAATTCTATCCTCGAGAGATTGCAAAAATAAAAGAAAGAAGCGTATTTTTCGCGCAGACAAAAGCTTTCTGGCAAAAATGGCCTGATTAACAGACTGCAAATCTACTGCTGCGGACCATTTCGTTTTCCCTTTAATGCTGACAACCGGATGTCTTTCGCGCAGCTTGCGGCGACGCCGGCCAAGGCATACTGGGCATCAGCAAAACAAACGTCCTTATCGATACGCAAAGTTACTACCCTGCTCTCGACAGGGGTATCTTTCAAGCGAACATCTATCAATCGAGCAATTTTCTCAATTATGCCGGCATAATCCGATGCGGCAATCTTTTCTGAGCCGACCGCAAAGTCAATACCATCTTCAGCGGTCTTCATAACCGTAACGGTAGTTACCTGCCCCTGAGGCTCCGGCTGGCTTGCAGCAAACTGGCAGTCGTCCGGAACAGCCACAGGGAAATTTTCAGCTTCGATAAACTGGCAAACAACCAGAAAAAATATAATAAGTAAAAATACAATATCGATAATGGGAATCATATTAAATTTCATCTTGTCTGCGCTAATGAAGAATTTGACGCATCTTACCTGCCGGGCTGCCGGCCACATCGCGAATTTCTGATTTATTCGGAGGCGGTTTTATCCGCCCTGCACGCAGCGATTTTGCCTGCTGCTGATTCTGCAGCCTCTTCAGGCTGCGCCTTATTTCCGGTATAATGTTCTCGGCTTCCGTTACCGCATCGCTGGCCAGAGTTTCAATTCTATTTCTGAATATGCCGTGAATCGCAAGGGCAGGTATCGCTATGAACAAACCCCAAAAAGTTGTAACCAGAGCAACCGAGATGCCGTCGGCCAACTGCACCGGCTTCGGCTGACCACCGGCGATGACAATGGCGTTGAACAGTTTTATCATTCCAAAAATCGTTCCAAACAAGCCCACCATCGGCGAAACATTACCAATCAGGTTAAGCCACTCAATCTTGCGCAGAAGCGCCGAGCACTGCTCCTGCAGCGACTCGGCAAGAGCGTTACGCATCCGAAACCAATCGCCCCTGCTCTGGCTGAGGGCCTTGACAACGGCGACACTGACGAAATCCTCTCGGCCGGCCATTCGAGCTTCCAACCGGCCGAGGCCAAAGCTGCGTATCAGCCCGACAATATCGGCACCTATGCCGACAGGTAGAAGTTTCTTCCGGCGAATGGTAAGGCAGTGCTCGGTTACCAGATAAACCGTAATAAACGACATTGGCAAAAGTATAAACCACACCACAGGGCCACCGGCTCTGACAAATTGCTCAAACAGAGACCGCTGCCCGACAGCACTGTTTGCATCGTCACCAAAGCCATTTGTAACAGAAATTATTACTGCCAGTACCGCGACAAGTGCAATCACTAAAAAAAACGTCTTTATCAAGAAGCTCTTACGCATTATTTTGTGGTTCATATCTCAATAATCAATAATCAATGCTTCGCCACCGCTTTGTTCCGCTATTATTTCCAGCATCTTACGGTCATTACTCTGCGGCCAAAATCCAATAGTGTTTATTTTCGCAGTCGGTGCAAAACTTTTTAAGAGGTTTGATATTTTCTGCGAAAATTTCCCTGCGTCTTCCATTGTCAACTCGAAGCCGTCTGTGAGAAAATAAATAACAGAAGGGCTGACGCCGAAGCTGTCGCGAATCTGCACCGCCCTTTCCAGCGCCGCCACTGCATTAGTTCTTCCTGCCGGTTGTATCGATTCTATAAAATCACACGCAGCAGACCTGGCCTGCTCTGTTGCCCGAAGCAAACGCCCATCGCCGAATTCAAACAGCCGATTATTACCAAAAAAAATGATATAGAAATACTGGTCCGGCTGTAAAGCCACTATCGAATCTTTGAGCTTTTTCTGCACCCGCCTGAATACTCCCTGCATACTTCCCGAACAATCCACCACGTAGCAAACCTTGCGCCGGTCGGTTCGGCTGCCGAAAAACTCAATTCCTCTCGGCAAATTGGCGCCGCTCGCAGAAGACACGCCTGTCGGAGCAGAGGGCCTGGCAAAATCGCTTATACTCGGCGAACTCGGCTTCGCAGCCCCAAAAATTTGATTCGCCGGTAACAATTTGCGAGGGCTCTCTCTAAAACGGTCTCCGATTGACTTTTTTATCTTCGGCTTGGGTATTACAGGGTTGGCCTCTATGAGTTCTTTAACCTGGCTCACAGTAGCCATCGGCACAGGCCGATGTTTGTAGTCGGCATCAGACCGCGAGAATTTCAATACGCCGAGCGCAGCCAGCACTACCAGATGCAGAGTAATCGATATGAACCACGCCCAGAGCGCTACGCTGCCGCCCCATCTGCTCAAAACCTTCCTTTGGTTCATCAAATCAGCCAAGAAACATTCCCTTACCTTGTTTTCTATTCTACTACCTGCACTTTCGAGAAGCCCGGCATCAGTAAATTGTACACCAGTATCGCATCGCCGTTGTGCAGTCGAATACAACCCTGCGAACCGGCTGTGCCGATTTCTTCCGGCGACTTTGTGCCGTGTATGGCAAAACCGGTCCTGCCTTTTGCCTGTCCGGAAATACCCTCCAATCCTATCCATCTCGAACCTAAAGGATAATCCGGGTCTTCGGCCTCATAAGTTTTGCCGGAGATAGGGTCTGTCCACGTAGGCGATATCAGTTTACCGCCCGGCTTGACCAGCCAAAGGCCTGTCGGCGTCTCCATACCCGGCTTGCCCAAGCCAACTGGAAAACTCCTTACGAAAGTATTCTGAAGATACACATCCATCGTAAAAGTTGAACGATGTACTATAGCGTGAAACGGGCCGTTAATGATTTTTATAGTTTCTGAGGCCTGCAACGCTTCGGCAGCGGGGATGTTGTTAATCTCCATAAGAATCTCGTGTGGCACCTTGAAGCGTTTACCGATAGCTGATAGCATCTCGCCTGGCTTGACCTTATAACTGCCGCAAAGCTCATCCTGCGGGAAAATGGTTCTGCTGAACAGCCACTTATCGGAAAGCTGCGATAACCGCTCTTTCACAAACGCCCGCTGCTGACCGCTGATATGCATCAGCAGCACTTCGTTCAACCGGGTTCGTGCGTCTATAATTCTGGCGGGTTTTGCGTTGAGGGCCGTCTCCGCTTCAGAGATGAGTTCTGCCGCCTTTGGGTTTGGCTCAGTGGTCAACTCAGGCGGAATTGTTGTCATTGCCTCCGGCGCCGGTACGGTCGGCTCAACTACAGCCGACTCCGTTGCGGTTTCGACATTCGTATTGACCGCCGGCAGCGGCAATTTTTCGCCTTTGGTTTTGCCAAAATGCCGATAGCCATAGATAACCGCAACGATAATTACTAATGCAGAAATGGAATATAACCACATTTGCGTTCTGCGCCCTCGTCTGCTGTACGAATGGGAATGATAAAGAGCCATATTTATTCTCCTGAAGATAAATTTTAAGTGCCTAAAGTGCCTAAAGTTTGGAGTGCCTAAAGTTGGTTGTTTTTTCACTTTAGCTCACTTTAGTCACTTTAGCTCACTTTAGTCACTAAACACTAAATCCTAAACCCTAAACGTGATTACTTCCTCATCTGTAACCAGAAAATCCATCGGTATATCCGTCGATGTTACCGGCACCGAATCAACCAACTGCTCTGCGAAGGCAAAGCCGCACCTGGACGCTTTTAGCTGTTCGTTGGCAAAGAACCGGTCGTAATAAGAGCCGCCCCGTCCAAGACGGTTGCCTTTTCTGTCGAATCCCAGCCCCGGGGTAACCACTAAGTCAATCTCCTCGAACGGCATAGGCACACCGGCTACCGGATTTCGCAGGTTTGGCAAACCAGATTTTATCTGGACCGTCTCCAGCGAGTTTATCCGCACCGGCAGCATATGCCTCTGCTGCCAGGAAATCTTCGGCACTACCACTACCTTGTCCAACTGCCAGGCATAAAGTATCACTTCGGAAGTGTCCACTTCGTACGGCAGAGATAAATACACCATAACCACCGACGCTCTTTGAAATTGCGGGAGCGAAATCAAGTTCCGGAATGCCTTTTTGCTCTTTTCGCTCAAACGCTCAGCACTCATTTCGAGCAAACGCTTCTGCAGCTTCAGACGCAACTGCACCTTGTCCATCTACTTGTCCCTCTTTCCGGCATCATCAATTTTACTATTTTGTATCAAGGTTTGGAGCTTTTGTAAATAACGCTTAATATTTTTTTCGTATCCGAGGTCTTTCGGGCTGTAGTATTTTTTCCTCATTTCCGTCGGCAAGTAGTCCTGCGGTACGAATCCATCCTTAAAATCGTGCGGATATTTGTATTCAGCGCCAAAACCGAGCCGTTTCGCAGCGGCGTAATGACTGTCTTTCAGATGTTTCGGAACCGGTATTGTCTTTTGCGATTTCACATCGTCAACGGCTTTCCATATAGCTGAAGCTGTCGCATTTGATTTTGGCGCACAGGCGACATATATGGCCGCCTGTGCCAGCGGCAGTTGCGCTTCGGGCAGGCCGACAAATTCGGATATTTGAACCGCAGCAGCAGCCAGAACGGTCGCCATCGGGTCAGCATTGCCGACGTCCTCGGCTGCACAGACCGCAATCCGCCGAGCGATAAAACGCACATCCTCTCCGCCGGCGAGCAATCGGGCAAGCCAATAAACCGTGGCGTCAGGGTCGCTGCCCCGCATACTCTTCTGCATAGCGCTGGCCAAATCGTAGTGAGTATCGCCCGTGCCATTATAATCAATCGTCTTTTGTTGTATCGACTCCTTTGCAATTTCCACATCTAATTCAACCTTTTTGCCGTGGCCGCGGGCCGCTTGCGATAATACGCCCACCTCCAGAGCGGTAAGCGCTTTTCGGGCATCGCCATCGCTGACAGCTGCCAAAAACTTCAGCGCCTTTTCATCCGCACGTATGTCAAACCTGCCAAGCCCTCGTTCCGTGTCGGCGATTGCAATCCTGAGTAATTCCAGAATATCTGCCTCGCTGAGCGGCTCAAAGTGGAACACGGTACTGCGGGAAATCAACGGCGAATTAACCGAAAAAAACGGGTTTTCCGTGGTAGCGCCTATCAGGATTAACACGCCAGCTTCGACGTCGTCCAACAGCACATCCTGCTGGGCACGGTTGAAACGGTGGATTTCATCAATAAAAAGCACAGTTCGTTGGCCACTGACGGCAAGCCGGTCTCTGGCGGCGGCAATTATCCGGCGAATATCCTTAACGCTGGCAGCAGGTGCGCTGAGATAGTAGAATTCGGCTTTTGTGTAATTGGCAACCACCGTCGCCAACGAGGTTTTGCCGACACCGGGCGGGCCATAAAATATCAGACTGCTGAGCTTATCGGCCTCGAGCATTCTCGTAAGCAGTTTATCC
>QNBZ01000105.1 GCA_003644295.1 Planctomycetota bacterium | reverse complement strand
AGGTATGTGAGTGTTTTTTCAACTATTTTGGCGGCCACCGGAGCCGCTACCGTTCCACCAGTGTAGCCCTTGCCGAGTTTTACGTTCGGCTTGCGGATTGAAACCAGAACCACCACAGCCGGCTCATCCGCAGGGGCACCCGCTATAAAGGATGCGATGTAATCGTTGTCGGAATAACCTCTTTTGTTGCTGCCGGCGATATTAGCGGTGCCCGTTTTGCCGAATACCTGCCATTTTTTCAGTTTAGCTTTCTTGCCCGTTCCCTCATTGACAACGCCGACCAGAGCATCATTCACAATCCATTGTGCAACTTCAGGACGTACCACAAAGCCAACCGCCGACGGCAACTGTTTCATCTTAATAATCTCTCCGCTGTTTCCCACCATCGCCCTGACCAGAAACGGACGAACTGAGCGACCGCCGTTGGCGAGTATGCAGAAAGCCCGAACCAATTGGATTGCCGTTACTGAAATCTCTTGTCCAAATGGTATCCGTGTTACGCTGTAGCCGGTCCACTTTTGCACTGGCCACAACAGCCCGGCCACCTCACCGGGTAAATCGATGCCGGTTTTTTTGCCGAAGCCGAACAGTTTCAATCCCTTATAAAGTTTTTCTTTTCCGAGTTTTTGACCGATTTTCGCCATTCCGATATTGCTGGAGTGAACCAGAATTTCCCGTACCGTCAGTTTTCCGAACTTATGATTGCCGTATTCGCCGATTCGCCCGAAGCCCTTGCCGTGGTAGTTGCCGTATTCGCAGAATATCTTTTCGTTACGATTGACAGTGCCGTTGTCGATTGCAATCGCAGCAGCAATCGGCTTTAGAAGACTGCCCGGCTCAAACGCATCTGTTATCGCCCGATTGCGAAATTTATCAGGGTCGGTCGAGCCGGCGTTGGCCGGGACAAAATCCGGCAGTGAAACCATTGCCAGGATAGCGCCGGTAGTCGGCTCGGCCACAATCGCAACTGCGGACTCGGCTTCATAGCTCTCATATTGTTTTAGAAGCTCAGAACGGGCAAATTGCTGGATAGTGGAATCGAGAGTCAGAATGATTCCGACTCCGTTTTTCAAAGGTGTGCTTTGCTGTTTTAACCGAATGGGCCGACGAGACGGCCATGCGTCGGCAAGAAAAGTGTTACGTCCAGCTAAGCCGCTGAGTTGTTTATCAAACTGTAATTCGATGCCGTCCAGACCACGATTGTCTCTGCTCGTAAATCCGACAACGTGTGCTGCCAGAGACCCCATCGGGTAATATCTTTGCCAGTTGGATTGAATTCCGATTCCGTAAATCTTGCTGGCAGCGGCGCATTGATTAGCTTTGGCGTCTACCTTGATTTTCACGAAACCGGGGTTTTTACTTTCCGTGATAAGTTTGCAGATTTTATGAGCGCCGATATGCACTATCGGGGCAAGTGCGTTGGATACGTCCTTGGGGGCTTTTATAACTCGTGGCTCAGCGAAAATGGTTTGGATTTTGTTGCTTGCGGCAAGCGTTCTACCTCGACAATCAAGAATAACGCCGCGTTGAGGTTGTTGGACAACTCGTTTTTGCTGCTGCTGGATGGAAACAGAGTAATAATACTCGTTTCTGAAAAGCTGTAGATAAAAGCACCGTCCTGCCAACGCCAGGAATACAACGCTCAACAGCAACGAAAAGAATATGGTAGTACGAACACTTTTCAATTCGTAGTCGTTCCACTATTCACTATTCACCGAGGTGTCTCGAGACAGCGGATGGGTTTATTAAATTTTCCAATTGTAGCTGTTTATTACCGAGTTGTTGTTTTAGTCGGCTTTGTTCGACCTTGTGTGTGCAGAGCTTATAGAAAATGTGATTGTCTGCATTGCGCAGATGAACGGCAAGAATTAAAACGGCCGTTACATAGAAAACAACAAAAACAAAACGAAACCCGACTTTCATTACTTCTAACTTCTAATTTCTTACTTCTATCTTCTTACTTCTATTTTATCTCGCCGGTATTTTCAAACGCATTCCGACCGTAAGAGTATCTTCATCTTGCAAAATCTCGGAATTTAGTTTGGCTATTTCACCGTAGCGCCCACCGTTTCCAAGCATTTTGGCAGCAATCCGCCATAAGCTGTCGCCTTCTTGTACGACGTACCATTTGCTTGTTCTTGGTTCACAGCCATTATCGGCAAGGTGTCTTTTCCCGATGGATTCGACCCGTTCGAACGCAGGGCTGGCTAATATGATACTGCTTCTGTTATTGTTTTCGGCTAAATCTGACAGGGGTGGAATGATGAGTTTCTGTCCCTGGTAGATTTCATCAGGCGATTTCAGCAGCTTGCGATTATGCTCGAATAGCCGGGTGATATTTATTCTTTTGTTGCCGTTATCAGGGCCGTAAAATTTTTTGGCTATGACAGCCAGATTATCACCCTCACAGACAGTATAAACTCTCGGCAAAGTCGATTTGTTTGATTCAGGTTCACATAGCTCTTTCTTTTTCGCCAACTGAAACGGCTGTGCGGTGCTAAACGCCCCTACTTTGACGGCCTCTTTAACAACTGATGATGGACTTTCCGGCAGCGGTGCCTTGAAGCGGATTTCCTGCCTGTCCGTCATCTGGGGTATCTGAACCTTTTTAGCCAGCCTTATCTGGTTGACGATTTCTCTACTGATTTTGCGCTGGCCAGCCCCGATGCCTGGCGGATTATTCTGCGAACTGATGGCATTGGTAGTCAATTCATTATTGTTTTCGTTTTTGCTGAAGTTCGGCAGTCCGTTAAGTATAAAGGCGATTATAAATATAAAGGCCAAACCTAACAACAATCCAATTTTAGCATCGGAAGTCATAAATAAAATCCCTTTTCATTTATTTTCTTACTGTACGCTATCTTCTCTGTGCTATCCTCAACTTGGCGCTTCTTGCTCGCCGATTCTCTGCTATTTCCTGCTTGGATGGCACAATCGGTTTTTTCGTGATAATCCTGTAAATGTCCTGGCTTTTATTTTGTCTGAAATTATTTTTAACCAACCTGTCTTCTAAGCTGTGAAAGCTAATAATGGCGATATAGCCATTTGTTTTTAGTAACTTCGGCGCCGAGTCGAGCAGTTTTTCCAGATTTTCCAGCTCGTTATTGACTGCGATTCTAAGCGCCTGAAAAGTTCTGGTTGCCGGATGTATCCTGCTTTTCCGTTCTCGGCCCGGCCGAGCCAGTGCCTTACAGACTATCGCCGCCAGTTGGCTGGTCGTGGTTATCGGCTGACGCTGGCGTGCCTGCACGATAAACCGCGCAATCCGCCGAGATGCCCTGTCTTCGCCGAACCTGTAAATCAAATCGGCTAATGTTCTCTCGTCCGTTTTATTAACTATATCGGCAGCGGTGGTCGTTAATCTTTTGTCAATTCTCATATCAAGTGGCATATTGGCCTGAAAACTGAGTCCGAGATTAGCATCGGCCAATTGTGCCGAGCAGATGCCTAAATCTGCGAGAATGAAATCTACCTCTTTTACACCCTGCTTGTGGAGATGCTCGCCGATTTGAGAAAAATTGCAATGAAGCAGAATAACCTTACAGGCAAGCCCTTTTAGCTTGGTTCGAGCTTTTTGTATGGCTTGTTCATCGACATCCAGACCAACAATCACCGCATCAGGACTCAAAGTTTGGCCGAACAGCAAACTATGACCTCCCTGCCCTATGGTTGTATCAACCATCACCCCGTCCGGAGGTAGGTTTATCTGCTCGGCCAATGTCTTTGCAAGAACTGGTATATGTTCTACTGCCGAACAATTCATATACGGTAGTTTAGCTCCGCCACCTGTTGGCAGGGTTAGTTAGCTATACGCCATTTCTCGCCTTGTCAGTTTTTTGACCGTGGGTGAAAACGTAATGTTGGCAAAAGCTTTATCGAGTTTTTTCAGCCGTTCCAGCCGTTCACCGAGGATTGCTACTGATGCAAATGTTCGTTCATCAACATCTCTTTCGCCGGAGATGCTTTTTTCTACAATCTGACAATGGTTTAGAGCTACTTCAATCATTCTGCCTCCATTCAAAAGTTAAAGTTCTTCGTTTTGTTTTTGTAAAACAACTTGTCTTGCTTGCGACATCTGTTTTTGGTATTGAGCCATATTATCTGCGAGGTACTGTTCCCAGTTATTGCTGTTCCACAATTCGATATGGTCTCTGACGCCGATGAGTGTAACGTGCTCTTTCAGGCCGGCTCTTTTTCGCAATTTTTCATTTAGGAGCAGTCGGCCTTGGTTATCCAGTTCGACTTTACTAGCCAGAGCAAAGCTTATTCTCTCGAATGCCACGGTTTCATCTGGCGCCGTGGCATTTGGTGCAGCCGCAAGGGCTATTTGTTCGAAGTATTTCTCTGGATACAGGCAGAGTATGCCATTTGAACCAAGGACCAGATAGAAATTACTGCCGTGTTCGTCGGCGTCGATTTGGTTTCTCAGCTTGTTCGAGATAAGAACTCTGCTTTTACTATCGATTGTGTGCTCGTATTCGCCTGTTAATAAAAGCATGGTTTTCGTCCCACCTAATAGGTCATTATTGGGAAATCATACCACTTTCTACCACTACGTCAACACACAAAACAATTTTTTTTGAAATTTTTGAAAAATTTTATTATGGGACGTTTTGCAGTATAGCTAATTGAAACAGCCAGAAATGCCTAATCACAAAAGAAAAAGACCAACTATTCAAAGCGGGTGAAGGGAATCGAACCCTCGTGACCAGCTTGGAAGGCTGGAGCTTTACCACTAAGCTACACCCGCATTTGTAGTTGACTGTCTACTATTTGCTATCGAATTATAAATAATCAATAATCAATAATCAATAATCAATTACTATGGATATTGCGAAAATAGCCGGGACGGCCAATACAGCATCGATACAACTGGCTACAACTGCTCGAAACGCGGGAAGACGTCGCCGATATGCTGGCTCTGGATGATTATATTGATTTGCTCATCCACCGCGGCTCAAACGAATTCGTCCGCTACATAATGAATAACACTAATATACCTGTCCTCGGCCAGCCGATATTGATGCTTCAGCAGGTTCGGTAAAAGAACTTGAGCGTATTGTCTGGCAGATTCGGAGTCAATACGCTGATGTACAAATTATTATCCGCGGTGATTCGGGTTTTTACCGTGAAGAAATTATGTTCTGGTGTGACCAAAATGATGTTGATTATGTCTTAGGGCTGGCGAAAAATAACCGTCTTATTGATGTTTGAAAAAATTAAATAAACAAACAGAATCTTGCTGCTCCTGCACAAGTTGGCTGCTCCAATTGTTTTGCTGCTCTTGTGTGTCTCCTGCCTGTATTATTGACCAATTACGGTTCGTTTATTTAATTTTTCAAAGAGCGATAGTAGGGTGCCTCGGAGATTTTTCAGCATTTCATTTGAAATTAAACTCGAAATTTGGTATAATGCGTATCTAGTACCTCATAACATTTGGTTTTGTTTATTGTCATTCCCGCACACAGGCGGGAATCCAGGCTTTTTATTGCTTCTGGATACCTGCTTTCGCAGGTATGACAAATCATTTAGAAGGTTTAATCCCCTAAAATCAAATGTTATGAGGTAGTAGTATCTGTTGTGAAAACGCCATT
>QNBZ01000104.1 GCA_003644295.1 Planctomycetota bacterium | reverse complement strand
TAATCAATTAAAAGAGCGGGTCGGACGGTCGCTCCCGCACTTATTTTAAGGTGTACTAAAGTGAGCTAAAGTTAAAAGTGAGCTAAAGTGAAAAAATAATCCACAACTTTAGGCACTTCAAACTTTAGGCACTTTAATAGGTGCGGGTGAGGAAAGTCCGAGCAGGACAGGGCACGGTGGTGGTTAACGGCCACCCGGGGCAACCCGCGGGAAAGTGCCGCAGAAAACACACAGCCGATGACCGCTATATACGGAACAGGCAAAGGTGAAAAGGTGCGGTAAGAGCGCACCGCAAAGCTGGTGACAGTTTTGGCAGGGCAAACCCCACCGCCTGCAAGACCAAGAAGCTGGTGCCCGGCCCGGGCGTTACCGGCGGGTAGGTCGCTTCCCGATTCATCGGGAGAGCTAATCGGCAACGGTTAGTCAAGTTAAATGGCCGTCGTCCCGTCATAATCGGCGGGATACAGAACTCGGCTTATAGGCCCGCTCTTTTAATTGATTATTGATAAATGATTATCGATAATTTTTTTTACCCCCCTCTATGCCTTTGCCACTTTGCCCAGCCGGCCTATTTATTATCCTCGTCTGATTTTGGCTTATTCCACGGCCAGACCCTACAGGGTTCGTTCGGCCCGCATACATTTGGCCTATTAGGTTCTTTGGGTGCATTTGGCTCTTCAGCCGCTGGCTTGTTCCACGGCCAGACCCGGCAGGGTTCATTCGGGCCGCATATCTTTTTAGACGGCGCATTCGGCTCCGGCTTATTCCATGGCCAGACCCTACAGGGTTCGTTCGGCCCGCACACATTGGGCTCCTCGACAGGCGGCAGCTCAATAACCGGCGGCGGTGGCGGCGGCAACTCCGGCTCAGGGACCGGCTCTTCCTCACACTTATGCTCCGGAAAGTCGTATGACTCGAAGTACTGCACAAACGAGCCCAACATCATCTTGACAGTAACAAACTCATCACATTCGATGAGCATTCCAATCCTGCCCTTGTCAAGATTGATGTGGTCGAACTCTACGCCTTTCTTTTCATCGAGACGGATAGCCAACGCCGGCGACTCCGGCCTTACGTCCAGTTTAACGATGACCGTCTCCAGCGCCTGATTAACCATCATCCCGCAGACCTTTAGCATTTTATTGTCCCGTTCAACTTCGCTGATATCGCTGCGGAAATTCTCTAAAACCTGTTTTAATACGGCTATTCGCCTTGCATTTTCGTTTGCGTAGGGATTCTCGAACACTTCTTTATCCATCACCATTTCGCAATGGAATCTGACGCCTTCCCAGGGCTCCATGAACAGGAGCTTAGGCCTTTCGTCTTCGATAAAAAGGTACTTTCGCTGTACAGTCATTTTGTCTTCATCGAAAGCGGCCATATTGAACCACATCTTATGGCTGCGTTTCTTTTTGCCCTGCGAAGCGATGACTCTTTTGCTCTGACTCATCAGCTCATATTCGGGTATGTAAATTGCGTCCATCACGTCGCCGGCAGTGCTTTTCTTTAGCTCTATTTCCTTATAGCCATCGAACATATGGCTATCCGGCGGGTCGCCCGCAGGGGCCACAAATTCAAAGCTGTCCATTACCACGCAGCCGCACAAACAAAAGAGAAATACAAAAATTAAGGAGTAGGCGCAAAGGCACAAAGGCACAGAGGCACAAAGATTGCTTTGCCTCTTTGCCCCTTTGCTACTTTGTGCCTTTTCTCCTTCTTTTTGATTTTTGATTTTCTTTATCATTTTCCGTTTTACACTTCTTTCGCGTCTATCCACTTCATCATCTTGCGCAGCTTTCGCCCAACCGTCTCCAGTTGACAATTGTAGTCCTTCTCATATAACCTCTTAAAATTCTTCGCACCGGATTGGTACTCGGCCACCCATTCTTTGGAGAATTCGCCGGAGGTAATCTCCGACAGTATTTTTTTCATTTCAGCTTTGGTTTGTTCGCCGACAATTCTCGGCCCGCGAGTCAGGTCGCCGTATTCAGCGGTGTTGGATATGCTGTATCTCATATAGCTCAATCCGCCCTGATACATAAGGTCAACTATGAGTTTGACCTCGTGCATACACTCGAAGTAAGCGATTTCCGGCTGGTATCCGGCCTCGACCAGCGTCTCGAAGCCGGCCTTAATAAGTGATGTAAGGCCTCCGCAGAGGACGCACTGCTCGCCGAACAGGTCGGTTTCGGTCTCTTCTTTGTACGTGGTTTCGATAACGCCCGCCCTGGCTCCGCCGATGCCGTTTGCCCAGGCAAGGGCGATTGCTTTGGCCTCACCGGTGGCATCCTGCTCAACAGCTATCAGGTTCGGCACACCGCCGCCTTTCTCGAATTCACTGCGGACCAGATGTCCCGGCCCTTTCGGTGCAATCATCACAACATTGACATCTTTCGGCGGAACGATATATTTGAAATGGATATTGAAACCGTGGCAAAAACCAAGTGTTTGTCCCGCTGCCAAATTGGGTGCAATCACATCTTTATAGACCTTCGCCTGAGCCTCATCGGGTATGGTTATGATAATCAGCGTCGCACCGGCCATAGCTGTTTTTATATCGCTGGGCGTAAAGCCGTGTTCGACCGCCAGCTTAAAATTGTCCGTACCCTCCAGCTCGGCAACTGCCACTTCTATACCGCTGTCGCGCAGATTCAAGCTGTGGGCATGGCCCTGACTGCCATAGCCGATAATCGCTACCTTTTTGTCCTTTAATACGTCAATCGGGGCATCCTTTTCGTAATAAATTTTCACTGCCATAATTAGACTCCTTCTTTTCTAAACGGATACTTACCATTTTTCGGCATTTTTGCCTTTTAACTTACTAAAAATATCAGAAAACACGCATTGGGTTGTCGATTGTCGATTGATAAGTTAAAATCAGAAATTGGAAATTTCTCTAACGAATTTACGCTTCTGTTTTTGCCTGTCTTGGCATAGCGATTGTCCCGGTTCTGGCTACGCTTTTTATGCCGTAAGGTCTGCACACATTGATGAAGGCCTCGATTTTCTCCTCAGGCCCGCTGATTTCGACCATAACGAACTTCAAGCCGATGTCCACAACCTTCCCCTTGAACATTTCTATCAGCGAAAAAATTTCAGCTCGTTTTTCTGACGGTGCCGAAATAGCAATCAGCATCAAATCACGAGCCACTACTGGCCGGCCAACAAAGTCCTGCACTTTGACAACCGGAACTATCTTGGCCAACTGTTTGCGGACCTGTTCAACAACCTTATCATCGCCGACAACGACTATTGTCATTCGGCTCAATCCAGCGTCCTCGGTACGTCCGACAACAAGCGAATCGATATTAAACGCCCTTGCGGCAAACATCCCCGCAACATGCGCCAGAACGCCCGGCTTATTCTCAACCAATGCACTTATTATATGTTTCATTTTTTCATCTCGTATTTCTTTTTCGATAATCAATAATCAACAATCAATAATCAACAATCAATAATCAACAATCAATAATCAACAATCAATAATCAATAATCAATTTTTATGCCATACTTTCCAGTATATCAAGCCCGTCCATCTCGTTTAGACTCGCTCCAGCCGGCACCATTGGCCATACATTCTCTTCCGGTTCAACCCTGAAGTCAACGACACACGGCTTCTTTGTGTCGAGCATCTTTTTGATTGCACCAGGGACATCCTGCTTTTTATCGACCGTAATGCCAACTGCGCCAAGCGCCTCGGCCACCACGGCGTAGTCGGGATTGGACAAGTGAGTTTTGGAATAACGCTTGTTATAGAAAAGCTGCTGCCACTGCCGAACCATTCCCATATAGTCATTATTCAGGATACAGACCTTTATCGGCAGTTCATTCTCAACGGCGGTGCGAAGCTCGGTCATCGTCATATTAAAGCTGTGGTCCCCGTCAATATCAATAACGGTTTCGCTCGGCATTGCAACCTGTGCCCCTATAGCGGCTGGCAGTCCGAATCCCATTGTACCAAGTCCGCCGGAGCTTATAAACCGTCTGGGGGTGCTGAATTTATAAAACTGGGCAGCCCACATCTGATTTTGGCCGACGCCGGTGGTTATAATCGCTCCCGGCTGCTGACGGTAAAGCTCCTCGATAACATACTGCGGCTTAATCACCGATGAGTTGTTGTCGTAGCGAAACGGAAACTTTCGCTTCCAGTCGGCTATCTTCTTAAACCAGTTTTTCCGCTCACGGTACTCAACATACTTGACCAGTTCTGAGAGGATGGCTTTGGCATCGCCGACCACTGGAATATCAACGTGAACATTCTTCGATATACTGGACGGGTCAATATCAATATGGATTATCTTTGACTTTGGAGCAAAGGTTTTTACCTTGCCGGTAACCCTGTCATCGAAGCGGGCTCCTACGGCGATTAGAAGGTCGCATTCTTGCACGGCGTAATTGGCGTAGGCCGAGCCGTGCATCCCGAGCATATCCAGCGATTCATCTTTGTTCTGGTCGTAACTGCCTAATGCTAAAAGTGTCATTGTTACAGGCAGATGTGCTTTTTCGGCAAGCGTTCTTAGCTGCTCGGATGCATTAGCAGCGATGACACCGCCGCCGACGTAAAGGACAGGCCGCTGCGACTTGTTTATTTCCTTTGCAGCCGTCAGTATCTGCCTGCTGTGGCCGCCGGTGCGGACCTTATAACCCGGCAGCTTCATATCCGCTGATGCATCGGCCCGGCACTTTGCAACCTCGACATCAACCGGTATATCGACCAACACTGGCCCTGGTCTGCCGGTCGAAGCGATATGAAACGCCTCGCGGATGGTGTGACCCAAGTCGTTAACATCCTTAACAATGCAGTTATATTTTGTAACAGGACGTGTGATTCCGGTAGTATCGGCCTCCTGGAAGGCGTCATTTCCTATAAGCTCGGTGCGAACCTGTCCGGTTAGAGCAACGAGCGGCACCGAATCCATCATTGCGTTGGCAAGGCCGGTAACCAGGTTGCAGGCACCGGGGCCGCTGGTTGTAACGACAACTCCGACTTTTCCGCTGGCACGCGCATAGCCGTCAGCCATATGACAACCGCCCTGTTCGTGACGTGGAACTATGAAGTTAATCGGCGAATCGTAGAGCCGGTCGAACAAAGGCAGCACCACACCGCCGATATAGCCGAACATTGTCTCAACACCCTGCTCGATGAGCGCATCGACGATTATCTGCGCGCCTGTTTTGAGTGATGACTGGTCGGCTGGAGTAGCCGAAGAACGAGACGTGGAACTCATATTAGTGTACCTTTCCTGATAAACATTATATTGCTATTCCGGCCAATTACAACTCCGCTGGGCTGCTTCGAGAGTTCAATTATTTTAACCCAAAAGAAACAACCGAACTGCTCGAAGATTAAAACCCTGTTGCAATTCCGTAATCTCCGCACGCAAATAAGTGCGAAGTCTCAGGCTCGTATCCGCCTGTTTTCAGGCGAATACACTGAAATTATACAAAACCAATCATCCTTTGTCAATTATTTTCGGCCACGCGATTACCCGTTTTGAGGCGTGGTGATGAAAAAACCTCCCTGTGCTTGTAAAATGCGGTTTTTAGAAACCATTAACCCAACAAGACAAGGAGGCAAAAAAATGTTACGAAAAGATTTC
>QNBZ01000103.1 GCA_003644295.1 Planctomycetota bacterium | reverse complement strand
TGATTATTGATAAATGATTATTGATAAATGATTATTGATAAATGATTATTGATAAATGATTATTGATAAATGATTATTGATAAATGATTATTGATAAATGATTATTGATTATTGATTATTTCGCAATGAACTATAAACCATGTGCTTCAAGCTCAAGCAATCTTTTTTTGACTTTTGTTCCGCCTATAGCAGAAAAGCCGCCGAGTTTGCCATCGCTGCGGATTACCCGATGGCAGGGAATGAGCAACGGCAATGGGTTTTTTGCTAACGCACCGCCAACGGCTCTGACAGCGATGGGTCGGCCTAATTTCTTCGCTAATCCCAAGTAAGTTATTGTTTGGCCAAACATTATATCCCTACAAGCAGTTAAAACCTGCTTGGTAAAGAAACTAAATACGTAAAGCTCAATGGGTATGTCTTTACCAAAATTCACGTGAGCACCGTCAAAATAAGCGGCTATCTGTTCCTGCACCGGCTTGAAAAAGTTTTTATCGTATTGAGCGGGACGCAAATTCTTGATAATCCGGAATTTAACCTTTTCACGCTCGGCCAACGGCAGGCAGGTTCGCAAAAGCCCTCTTTCAGTGCCAGCAAGGCCGAACCAGCCCCATTTCGTCTTGAAAACCGTGTATTTTAGTTCATAGTTCATTGTTCATTGTTCATTGTTCGTGGTTCATTGTTCGTGGTTCATAGCTCTTTTTCCGCAGATAAACACGGATTGTCAAGAATTTCTTGACCTCTTTCGGCTATTTTGCATTTTCCGAAAGTCCATTTTAATTGACGCAATGGCAAAATTCTGTTAAATATACTTCTTTTATAAGCATCGAGAATCAAGAATCGAGTATCATTTTAGATTATGTCTTTGGATGAATTAAGAAATCGGATAGACGAACTCGACCGTCAGCTTGTCAAGCTGCTAAATGAGCGTGCGCAAATTGTCGTAGAGATAGGCAAACTCAAGAACAAAGCTGATAAGCCCATCTATGCGCCGGACAGGGAAAAACAGGTCCTCGAGAAAATTGCCGAAGCTAACCGTGGTCCTATGCCGGATAGGGTGCTCAAGGCAGTTTGGCGCGAGTTAATGAGCGGCTCTTTCGCACTGGAAAAGCCCTTGCGAATCGGCTATCTCGGCCCCGGCGGCAGCTTTAGTCATACGGCGGCTATGCTCAAGTTCGGCCAGAGTGTCGAATATGAGCCGTTGGCCGACATCAGAAGCATCTTTGACGAGGTAAGTAAAGAGCATTGCGATTTGGGTCTTGTGCCGATAGAAAATACCACCGGCGGCGGCGTAATAGAAACGCTTGATGCCCTTGTAGATTCGGATATAAAAATCTGTGCCGAAGTGCTGATGGCTATCCATCATAACCTGATGGCAAATTGTCCGCTGGAGCAGATTAAGAAGATTTACTCGAAGCCGGAAGTGTTCGCCCAGTGCCGAAACTGGCTCAGTGCGACTTTCAAGGAAGCACAAACTATCCCTGTTGCCTCCAGCGCAATGGCGGCGAAGATGGCTGCCGATGAATCGGATGCCGCTGCTATCGGCTCGGCCATCGCAGCGGAGTTGTACGGGCTGAAAATTATCTGCGAAAATATAGAGGATATTAGTAATAATATAACACGGTTTCTCGTGATAAGTCGCGAGGATGCAAAACCGACCGGCGAGGACAAGACCGCTATCCTGTTCAGCACCGCTCATAAAGCCGGTGCCCTGGCGGACGTGCTGGAGGTCTTTAAGCAATACGATGTTAATCTGACTAATATCGAGTCCAGACCCAGCAAAAAGAGACAGTGGGAATACTACTTCTTCGTGGATTTCATCGGACACAGGACCGAAGAACGAGTCCGGAAAGTGCTGAAAGAATCCGGTAAGCACTGCCTACAACTTTCAGTATTAGGCAGCTTCCCAAGAGCGACAGAGCTACTGTAAATGATTATTGATGAATGATTATTGATAAATGATTATTGATAAATGATTATTGATTGTTGTCAGGAGACACTTATGAGAAAGCCATTTATTGCCGGCAACTGGAAGATGAATACCGACAGCCACAGCAGCGTAAGTCTTGCTAAAGCTATCAGTTCCGGAACACAGCACGTTGCCGGCCGCAGTGTTGACGTGGCGGTAATACCACCTTTTGTTTATTTACAGGCCGTAGCCAGCGCCCTCAGCGCATCGAGCATCGCAGTCGGTGCACAGGATATTTACATAGAGCCAAAAGGAGCTTTCACCGGCGAGATAAGCGCTGCAATGCTGAAAGATGTTGGATGCAGTTACGCATTGTGCGGCCATTCCGAACGCAGACACGTTATCGGCGAGACCGACGAGATGGTCAACAAAAAAGTTAAAGCAGCTCTGGCCGGCGGGCTTTTGCCGATATTGTGCGTGGGCGAACTGCGAGAGGAACGTGAATCTGATAAGACAGCCGAGGTGGTAACCAGACAGCTCAAAAACGGACTGGCAGATTTGGGCGATGAAAAAGTTTCTGCGATAACCATAGCTTATGAGCCGGTCTGGGCTATCGGGACAGGCCTGACGGCAACGCCTCAGCAGGCACAAGAGGTGCATTCTTTGATAAGGGAGCTTATCAGCCGGATATACGACAGCCGGTTGGCGGATGCTCTGCGCATCCAATATGGCGGTTCGGCAAAACCCGACAATGCAGCGGAGTTGATGGCTCAGCCGGATATTGACGGTCTGCTTGTAGGAGGTGCAAGTTTGAAAGCGGACGATTTTCTGGAAATAATTAAAACAGTGGTATAATTGACTATTTTCTATTTACTATTTACTATTGTTGGGGAATGAATATGACATTTTTTCCATTTTTAGCGTTGGGCTTTTTTATGACGGCTGTTGCGGTTCTTTTCCTTATATGTGCCGTGGCGTTGATTTTAATCATTCTGGTCCAAAAAGGCAAAGGCGGTGGCCTGGGCGGAGCGTTTGGCGGAGGAATGGCAAGTGGGATTCTGGGGTCCAAGACCGGTGATTTTCTAACATGGGTTACAATAGCGCTGGTTGGCCTGTTTCTGACCCTCGCAGTAGTGATGGCTAAATTCTATAAACCATCCATCAGCGAATTTGGCGCCGGCCAAACTCAACAGAGTTCTCTGCCGACAGGACAGCAGCCGAACCCGGAGCAGACGTCCCTGCCCGGTGAGGAAATCCCCAAATAAATTTGGGGACTAAATAGCTCAAAAAATGGATGTGCGGTACAAATTGAAAGTATGGTGGCTATGATAAACAGTATGACCGGCTACGGAGACGCCGAGGGCCAACTCGACAGCGTAACTTATTCAGTGGAAATCAGGACGCTGAACAGCCGTTACCTCAAGACCAAGATAAAATTGCCGGACCCGGTGGCGTTTCTCGAAGGTGATATTGAGAAGTTCCTGCGGAAGAATTTGTCGCGAGGGATGGTGAATTATGTGCTTCGGCTCAAAAACGTATCGGCAAATGTGCTTTTTGATATAGATGAGACAGCCCTGCGAGCGTATGTGGAAAAGCTGGTTAGGATTGCTGATTCGGTTGGCACTGAATGTCATATTGACATCGGCGGTCTGCTGTTACTTCCCGGAATGTTGTCGCCGGTGCTGCCGGAAGGAGAAGCAGCCGAACAGGTCAAAAGAAAAGTTTTAAGTGTTACGCAGGAAGCGCTCGAAAACGTTAAACAAATGCGAGCGGTCGAGGGTGCTGCTCTTGCAGACGATATGCGCAATCACTGTGAAGAAATAAAGCGAAAACTTGAGCGGATACGCACTCGCAGCGCAGCGGCTTTGCAGAAATATGCAGGCCGACTAAAGAAAAGGGTCGATGAACTGTTGGCTAATACACAACTGAAACTGGATGAAGAAACGCTTGCCAGAGAAGTAGCGGTTTTCGCAGAAAGGTCGGATATATCCGAAGAAATTGCCCGGCTGGATTCACATCTGCAGCAGTTCGCAGATAGCTGCAAACCATCGACGCTTGCCGGAAAATCGGATGATTCAAACGCTGCGGCCAACAACCAGACAGGACGCCGGCTGGACTTCATCAGTCAGGAAATGCTCAGAGAAGCTAATACCATTGCCAGCAAGGCATCCGATATTGAGATTGCACACTACGTTGTCGATATAAAGTGCCGAATAGAGCGGATTAAAGAACAGGTCCAAAATATAGAGTGATAACTGGATGCTTGATACTCGCAAAAGAATAAATGGGTGAACAGAAAAGCGGCAAAGGTAAAGTGGTAATAATCAGTGGGCCGTCAGGCGTGGGCAAAAGTACGATTTGCAGAGAAGCGATTAAACGGCTTGATAACGCTTCTCTGAGCGTATCGGTTACCACCCGTCCAAAAGCTGAAGCTGAAGTGGACGGACGGGATTACTGGTTCATAAGCAGGGATGAATTTCAGCGGCGAATTGATGACGATATGCTGCTGGAATATGCCGAGGTGTTCGGCCATTTATATGGAACGCCGAAAGATAAAGTTGATGAGGCGCTGCGGAGTGGTAAAACTATTATTCTGGAAATTGACGTTCAGGGCGCCGAGCAGGCAAAGGCGATATATCCGGATGCGGAGACGATTTTTATTTTGCCGCCGAGCGTAGATGCCCTGGCAGAGCGCATGAACGGCAGAGGCAGAGAAGATGCCGAAACAGCTAAAAAAAGATTGGATAAAGCGAACAATGAAATCACCACTGCTGAGCGGCGATATGAACATAAGGTTATAAACGACGATTTGCAGCAAGCGGTGAATGAAGTGGTACAAATTATTGATGCGGCTTCTCATAAGCACTCTTCTGCGTTTGGGGATGCTGGATAAGCTAATCGGAGACAAAGAATGATAGATGAGCTCAGAAGCACAAGGTTGGCCAACAAGGTCGGAGGCAAATTCAAATTAACGGCGCTTATTCAAAAACGGCTGCAGGAACTGCTGCAGGGCGCCAGGCCATTGATTAAAGATGCCGAGGGAAAAACGCAACTGGAAATTGTTATTCAGGAAATCCTGCAGGACAAAATAACTGCCGATACCAAGGCGGATAAGCCGGACAAGACGACTTCAGAGTAATTGACGATGACCGAGGATAGCACAAATCTTACTAATCTAAATGTTTTGCTGGGTGTCAGCGGCGGAATAGCCGCATATAAGGCGGTCGATTTGGCCAGTAAGCTGACTTCTGCCGGCACTAAAGTAAGGACGGTGATGACCGAGAACGCCTGCCGACTGGTTGGGCCGAAAACTTTCGAGGCCGTTACCAACTCGGCAGTTTCCACCAGTTTGTGGACTACCGACGGACAATATAAAGTCAACCATATAAATTTGGCCAACTGGGCCGACATTGTCGTCGTGGCGCCGGCAACAGCTAATATCATAGGCAAAGTTGCGAACGGTATCTATGATGATATGCTCAGTACCACACTTTGCGCCTGCTGGAACAAGCTGGTGCTTTTGGCTCCTGCGATGAATAATGATATGTGGAACAATCCGGCTGTACAGCGAAATGTTAAGACAATCAAAGAGATGGGCTTTCAGTTAATCGGCCCTGAAGAAGGCCGACTCGCCAGCGGAGCAAAGGGCGTCGGCAGAATGAGTGAGCCGGGGGATATTTTAGAGCGAATCAAAAAACTCGCAT
>QNBZ01000102.1 GCA_003644295.1 Planctomycetota bacterium | reverse complement strand
TCCCAGTTCTGAATGGTTTCCACACGCACATTGAGTTGTTGGGCTAATGCCATTTGGCTTATTCCTAATTGCAGCCGTTTTTCCTTTAATTTCACCCCTATGTTTTTTAATTGCAATCTATATAAGGATTTAGTATATCTATCCTTCAGAGGCTTTTCGGCTTTTAGAGTGATTTGGCAAAAAGGGCACGGAACCCTCCTGCTCCGTTACATTGCCAGAGAATAATGCTGGCAAATCACCACTGGGAAATCCTGTTACACACATACGAAAACTATGCCGTGATAATTTCTTGACGCCAGTTTAAGCTGTTGTTATAATTGTGCTTGTCGTTACAGGGGGACTGTTAAGATAATTGCGGCCTAATAAAATATGCCCGACTTAAATGCAGATAAACAACCCAAAAACGAAACTCCGTCGGAGTTCCTGCCACTCGCCACCGTGCTCAGGTTTCGCAAACAACTGATTGTACTTGCGCATATAATTGCCTTTGCCTTGTCATTGATGCTTTCCTTCCTGCTGGCAAACAATATGCAGATTAGGCGTAGTTGGCTCATAGGGCAGTACCCCCCGCTGCTATTGTTATTTATCGTCATTAAGCTGCTGGTGTTTGGCTTTTTCAAGCAGTATCGTGGCTGGTGGCGCTACGTCGGAATTTCCGACCTCATCGGGATATTGCGGGCTTCTCTTGTCAGCACTCTGCTCATAGTTGCCCTGTGGTATGCTTTTATGAGCACAACCACAATCCGCAAAGAGTTCCCAAACATAACCGAAGTCAGCCAGGGCATATTTATTGCTGATATGTTTGCCACGGTTTTGCTGCTGTCAGGACTGCGAATGATAATCCGAATGTACCACGAGGAATTCCGCACTGTCGAGGGCGGCCGACTGAAACGACTTCTCATAGTCGGGGCAGGCAACGCCGGCGAAGCGCTGTTGCGGGAAATCCACCGTATGCGCACCGTCCAATATGAGGTGGTCGGCTTTGCCGATGACGACCCCGTCAAACAGGGCATTAGCATCCACGGAATATCGGTGCTTGGCCCGGTTGAGCGGATACCAAAAATCTGCAAGGACCGTAACATCGAAGAAATTGCCATCGCAATGCCTTCAGCAAGCCATCAGCAGTTAAGACACGTTGTTCAGGTCTGCGAGGGTACTAAAGCCCGCTTTCGGACGGTGCCGTCAATTACCGATATTGCCTCGGGCAAGTTCCGTGTCTCTCAGATTAGAGATGTTGATATTAATGACCTGCTCGGCAGAGAAGCCGTTCAGCTTGACCTGGACTTGATAGAAGCTTTTGCGAAGGACAAAACAATTCTCGTTACCGGCGCCGGCGGCTCCATCGGTTCGGAAATGTGCAGACAGGTATGTAATTTTAATCCGAAACTGCTTTTGCTTATTGAGCAGGCCGAAAATCCACTGTTCCACATCGAGCGGGAACTGAACAGGCAATTTCCGCAGGTTGCCAAAAAGGCAATTATTTGCGACATTACCGATAAGACACGTGTGATGGAAATTTTTGAAAAGTATAAACCACAGGTCATTATTCACGCCGCCGCCCACAAGCACGTGCCTTTGATGGAGCTTAACCCCGGCGAAGCCATCAAAAACAACATTATAGGCACAAGAACCGTTGCCGACGCCGCTGATAATCACGGCGCTACAAGTTTTGTAATGATTAGCACTGACAAGGCCGTCAATCCGACCAGCATAATGGGTTCCTCAAAGCGAGTTGCGGAAATGTACACACAGAACTTAAACAGAACCAGCAAAACACATTTTGTAACCGTTCGGTTTGGCAATGTGCTTGGCTCCGATGGCTCGGTAGTGCCAATCTTCAAGAAGCAGATAGCCGAGGGCGGCCCTGTAACCGTTACTCATCCTGAGATGAAACGGTATTTTATGACTATACCGGAAGCAAGCCAGCTCGTACTGCAGGCGGCGGCGATGGGCAAAGGCGGCGAAATCTTTGTGCTTGATATGGGCGAGCCGGTGAAAATTGCTGACTTGGCCAAAGAGCTTATTACGCTCAGCGGCTTCAAGCCCGGCGAAGACATCGAAATAGTTTATACAGGCCCCCGGCCGGGCGAAAAGCTTTTTGAGGAACTTTCAATAGAGGGCGAGGATATGCAGCCGACAGGTCATCCGAAGATTGCCGTGTGGAAGAACATTCCGATGGACAGAGACGTTCTTTTGGCCGGCATAAACGAGTTGGCAGCTATCGCCGAGACGCAGGACCGCGATAAAATAGTTGGTAAAATCAAGGAGCTTGTTCCGGAATATATCGGCGATAATAACAACACAGGTTAGCCCTGCCATCACTATGGCGGGGTTTATTATGTTAGGTTAGCCCTGCCATCACTATGGCAGGGTTTATTATGTTAGGTTAGCCCCGCCATCACTATGGCGGGGTTAGTTATTTTCGTTAGCCCAGCCACCTGTGGGCGGTGGCACGGCGACGCCACACGAGTCTTGTCCACCGTTTACCCGCCTCTGGTGGGTTTATACCCGCATCTGGCTGGTAGGCCGAATCGAGAAACCCCCTGCGCAAATGGTCGACCATTTGCGCAGGGAGGTAAAAAAAGTGGTACAAAAAGCGACTCTTGGGGGCCGTTTTCGTTCAAAAGGCGTGCGTTTTTTGTCAATTTCCGTTAGTTTTGGGTATTTTTTACCCTGTTTCTCAAACCCCCTGCGCGTTTGGTCGAACAAAAACCTCGTTTTTCCCCCAATAATCAATAATCAGTAATCAATAATCAATTTGCAGGCCTTTTGAAAATCTGTATTTTTAAGAATTTTTAAAAATCACATACTCCAACTACCTGCGCAAATGGTTGAAATTCGTATTTCGTATATGGCATATCGTATGTCGTTGACGTAAATAAAAATAGCGCCCGAGCTGGAGGTGGCGCGAGCAGATTTTGAAGTTTGTGGGTTGTGCTTGGGCGGCGGCAGAAAGTATATTAGTCAACTTGACTGACTTTTGTATAGATGTTGCTGTAATAAAAACATACAGACTCAGTCATTCTGAACGTAGTGAAGAATCTCACAGTTAAAATGACAACTAAAAAGTCAGTCAAGTTGAGTATTAAGGAAGCAGCACAAAACGACGTAAGCGCTATAGCAACTGCGAGAAGCGTGGCCAAATCCCAGATAGGCGTTCGATTGGGTTTGTTTTTATCGACACTTGACGAGCCAGGTTGCCAATTTTTGAATAAGCAAGTTTAAGGAATGGTCGGCTAAAACAGAACCGTAATTCCGACATTCAGTGCATTTATACTGTTGCCGGAAGAATATTCGCCTTCATAACGTACAAAGGCCGAGATATTTTCTTTCAACAAAGCGGAAATGCCGCCGCCAAAATACACACTGTCGTCCCAGTTACTATCAACATCAGTCGTGAATTTGGCCGTTCCCTGTACAAATCTGGCTTTGATATCCTCATCATCTATAAACTCATGTGCCCAACCAGCAAATAATTCTGGCACAATCTTTGTCCCATATAGTTCGGCAACTGTCGAAACTGTCACACCCAACTTACTACGAAGCGACTGCGATGTCGCAGCATCCACATCCAGGCCGGCTGCGCCTGCTCCGGTTTCTTTGAAACTCTCACTGTGATACCGTATGTACTGAAGAGATGCAGTTGGAGTCACTGTCAATTTGTTGATATGGAAATCATATCCGCCGCCAATATATGTTGACAAATCCCAGGCACTGTAATCGCTGTCAGCAGTGCGATTAATTGTGCCAAACTTTATGTCTCGTTCATTCTCATTCTTGTGGTAACCAAAACTTACTGATGTATCAATGAAGAAGTTGTCTTTGAAATAGGAAGCATACGGCCCAATTCTAAAACTATCAACATCGCCTTCGCCGCGATCTTCCTTAAACTTGATGAAAGAATGACTATAGCCGCCGCCAATACCTATAAGCAGATTCGGCCCAGAACTCTTATCGAAACCGAACTGAGCACCGACGGACTTGGCACGGAAACCTACCATCTTTGAAGTCGAGTCGTGGTCGTAAAAGACTCCAAATGGCTTGAAGAACCCGCTGATTTCACTATCCGCTTCATCCTGCTGCATTTTCGCGATTTTCTTGTTTTCGTTGATGACATAGGCAAGTATTCGCGGGTCGTTGGATGCATCTGCAATCAGCAGCTGGCGCTCTCGCGACTGCGTATTAAACGTCATAACTCTTTCAATACCTGAACGCCTTGCGTTTAGATAGTTGGCTAAATTACCCGCCATTCGCTGAGTAGTTCTGAGAGAAACTATAGTTGATGAAGCGTGAGGCAGTGGGTCGAGTTGTTCTGCTGCATTGTTGAGCTGGGCTGAATTCAGAGCTGTAAGGGCATTGATTAGCGTTACGTAGTCGCCGGTTGCATCACCCAGGTCCGAGTCGATTGCTCTTAAAACAGCACTTCTATTTCCTCCGGTAACAATATTAGCAAAAGCAGCCCTCGTTGCTACCAACTGATAAAAATTGCCGCTGACCAGACCGGCAAAGCTCAGAACAGCAGAATTATCAGTAATAGTCGGCCCCAAATCAGTAACACCACCATCGGCTTCGATGATATTAAAAGTGTCCCCAGTTCCAATTAAGCGTCCCGCGGGGGTGATATCAAGTACTTTAATAGTACTTCCAGCGGCAAGAGTCGCAGTGCCGGTTACATCCAGAAAGTCACTGGTCAGTGTTCCACCAGCACCCTTTGAAACTTCGACTTCCAGCGTGCCGCCGGCGTTCAGCGAATAATCGCCCCCAATAACTGTAGTCCCGATACTGTTGCCCGGCGCAAAGGTGCCTCCATTAGCGACTGTAAGGTCACCGGCAACTGTAAAAACGCCTGCTAACGTACCTGCTGTTATGTTTGTAAGACCAGCGTAGGTATTGACACCGGAAAGCGTAAGGGTCCCGGTGCCGGCCTTGGTCAGTGTGCTTCCGACGCCAGCGCCGCTGATGACACCGCTAAGGGTCAGGTTTCTTGCACCAGAGATGGTCAAAGCATTGCCGGCAAGATCAATTAGATTACTAACTGAGCGGGCGTCATTATCTGATTGAAGCGTGCCAGCGCCACCAAGGGTCAACGTTCCCGTACCAACTGCATCATCAGATCCAAGGATTATTGTCCCGGCATTCAATGTTGTTCCGCCCGTATAAGTGTTGGTTCCGCCAAGACTCAGGGTGCCTGCGTCTGCTTTCGTCAGGGTGCTGGCTCCTGCGATGATGCCGTCGTATGTCAGTGTCGTGCCTGCGTCTACATCTATCGTGCCTGCACCGGTCAATGCTATACCCCTGTTGGCGTTAAGGGTCATATCAGCTGTGGTCTCCAGTGTGCCTCCGCCAAAGGTAAGATGTCCTGCTGTCGCTACTCCAGGTGATGTTCCTAATCCGGAGTCAGCGCCGATGCTTAGCGTACCAGCGTTTATTGTTGTCGTACCGGTGTAGGTGTTCGTACCATCGAGCGTAAGGGTGCCGGCGCCTTGCTTGGTCAATCCACCGGTGCCACTGATTGCGCCAGAGTAAGTAGTGTTCGAGGCATCACCGACAGTAAGTGTATTGGCATTTAGGGCAACATTACCACCGGTGCCTCCGCCACCGGCAAGCGAACCTATGGTCT
>QNBZ01000101.1 GCA_003644295.1 Planctomycetota bacterium | reverse complement strand
TCGTTGATGAGTCTGCTCATATTACCGCTAAATCTTTTTCAAAATTACCTCTCGAAATTTCTCGGCTATTTCAACAACCTGTTTCATTTCTATATCATCAACCACCCTTACCTAGTCAGGGTATCTTGTATCAACTCCGTGAATGGTCAATTTCTAAGCGAAAGGTAAAAGCTTTGCAAGACAAGGCACCCAGTCCCTGACAAGCCTGATGAGACGGTCAATATCGGATTGCTCTGTGGCTGTACCATCAGCGTACGAACCGAAAAGGATGATCTTTTCAACGTCGAACTTTTCTGCAATCCTGCGACTCAGGTTTTCTATATCACCTAACGTGACCATACTGTATATCTTGCGGTTTGTATCTTGTGTTTTGTGTCGTTGAGTATCAATCTTCAAACGTTGTGCCGGCCGAGTAGTTCGGCGCTTCTTTGGTGATTTGTATATCGTGCGGATGCGATTCGCTGACCGAGGCCAAGCTTACGCGAACAAATCGTCCGTTTTTTCTAAGCTCTTCGATATTTTTCGCTCCGCAATATCCCATACCCGCCCGCAGTCCGCCGACTAACTGATAGACAAAATCACCTAATGACCCGCGGTACGGCACTCGCCCTTCCACGCCTTCGGGTACGAGCTTGCTCCTTTCCGCCGAGCTTCTTTGTCCGTATCTGTCCGCCGAACCCTTGACCATCGCACCTAAAGAACCCATTCCCCGATACTCTTTGAACTGCCTGCCTTTATAGATAACCAACTGTCCCGGACTTTCCTTTAGGCCTGCAAAAAGCGAGCCGAGCATTACGCTCGAAGCACCTGCCGCTATCGCCTTTGTAATATCTCCGGAGTGTCTTATCCCGCCGTCTGCGATAACCGGAATGTTATGCTTGGCAGCCGCTTCGGCGCAATTGACTATGGCGGATATCTGCGGCACTCCTACGCCGGAAATGACCCTGGTAGTGCAGATAGCCCCCGGCCCGATGCCGACCTTCACAGCATTAGCGCCGGCTGCTATTAAATCTTCGACTGCCGCAGCCGTGGCTACATTGCCAGCAATCACGTCAATATCATATTTGCTCTTAATGTCCTTGACGGTCTCCAGTACATTTTGCGAGTGGCCGTGAGCGGTATCGACTACAATAACATCAACGTCAGCGGCGATTAACGCCTCGATTCTGTCCGTATCGCCAACGCCCACCGCTGCTCCGACACGCAGTCGGCCTCGCTTGTCTCTGGCCGCCAAGGGATACTGCTGAACCCTGTCAATGTCCCTCATTGTAATCAGGCCAGCTAATTCGCCTTTGCTGTTGACCAGAAGCAGCTTCTCAACCTTGTGCTTTTGCAAAATTTCCTTCGCCTGTTCCAGTGTCGTATCAGCAGGGCCGGTAACGAGATTGTCCTTTGTCATCACGGAGTTTATTTTGACGTCATAGTCCTTGAGGAATTTTAAGTCCCTGCGTGTCAGGATACCCATCAGCTTTTTGCCCCCTCGACTCCGCTCGGGGCAGGCTTCGACGATTGGTATGCCGGAGACGTTTTGCTCGTTCATCAGTTCCCGTGCTTTTTTCACCGGCTCGTCCGGCGATAACGTTACCGGGTCGAGAATCACGCCGTTTTCAGAGCGTTTGACCTTGGCCACCTCTCTTTGCTGTTCCTCGACTACAAGATTTTTATGAATGATTCCTATTCCGCCTTCCTGAGCCAGCGCTATCGCCAGCGCCGCCTCGGTAACGGTATCCATAGCAGCCGAGATTATTGGTATGTTTATAGTGATATTGTCGGTCAATTGCGTGGCGGTCTGCGCCTGGCTCGGTACAAAATCACTTCCGGCCGGTATCAACAGCACATCGTCGAAAGTGATTCCATCAGCGACAATTTTACTTTTGTCCATTTTTATCTCCCAAATTATGCCGTCTCCCTTTTATATTTGAGAAAAGCAGTATAACGGCGCTACAACCCCTCGTCAAACCTATTTTCGGCCTCTGCTTTATTTATCGGAGTCCGAAAAATCAGAAAACAGATTGACAACAGTGGGCTGTATGCTTTATAATTCGCTGATTTTTTGAACTTGAAATAAGGAGACAATGTTCCTGATGTCTAACTTTACTGAACTATTAAAGGAAAAGCTGACGGCGGAAAACTACAACCGGCTCATCGCACTGGACAATCCAAAGATGCACCAGTTTATCGCTGACGCCATTGAGCTTACGAATCCAGCTTCGGTCTTTGTCTGTACCGATTCTGAAGCAGACGTGGCTTATATTCGAGAGCTGGCGATAAAAACCGGCGAAGAAAAACTCCTCAACATCAAAGGACACACAGTTCACTTCGACGGCTACTACGACCAGGCACGCGACAAAGCAAAAACGAAGTACCTGCTTGCAGACGGCTCGGAGTTGGGCGAATGGCTAAACTCAATTGAAAAGAAAGCCGGCGTCGAAGAAGTACGCTCTTTCCTTAAAGATTCAATGCTCGGCAGAGAAATGCTGGTCTGCTTTTTCTGCCTGGGGCCAACCAATTCGGATTTCTCCATCCCCTGCGTTCAGATAACCGATTCGCCTTATGTAGCTCACAGTGAAACCATCCTGTATCGGCCCGGCTATGAGCAGTTCAAGAAAATCAGCTCCTCACCTGATTTTTTCAGATTCATTCATTCCGAAGGCGAACTCGAAAACTCCGTCAGCAAAAACATCGACAAACGCAGGGTCTATATCGACCTCGAAGAAGAGCTGGTCTATAGCGTCAATACCCAGTACGGCGGCAATACCATCGGGCTGAAAAAATTGGCTCTGCGATTAGCTATCAACAAGGCCTCGAAAGAGGGCTGGCTGGCTGAACATATGTTCGTTATGGGCGTTCACGGCCCTGCCGGACGCATAACCTACTTTACCGGCGCATTCCCATCGGCCTGTGGGAAAACATCAACCTCAATGCTGCCCGGACAAACCATCATCGGCGACGACATCGCTTATATGAGAAAAAAAGACGGCAAAATACGATGCGTAAACGTCGAAAAAGGCATCTTCGGAATCATTCGCGATGTGAATCCTGAAAACGACCCGGTTATCTACAAATCGCTTACAAGCCCTATGGAAGTGATTTTCTCCAATGTCCTTATTGATAAAAACAACAAGCCCTGCTGGCTCGGGATGGGCAGTAAGCTGCCAGATGAAGGAACTAACCATAGCGGGCAGTGGCACAGTGGTAAAACTGATTCCGACGGTAATGAAATTACCGCCTCACACAAAAACGCTCGCTACTGCTTGAGCATCTACGACCTCGACAACTGCGACCGGCTGATTGACGACCCTAACGGCGTGCCGGTCGGCGCTATCATTTACGGCGGACGAGACAGTAACACCTGGGTCCCTGTCGAGCAGGCCTTCAACTGGGCAGAAGGCATTATAATAAAAGGCGCTTCCATCGAATCTGAAACCACCGCTGCAACACTCGGCAAAGAAGGCGTCAGAACTTTTAACCTGATGTCGAATCTTGACTTCCTCTCGGTTCCGCTCGGCAGATACATCCAAAACAATCTGGATTTTGTTAAAGACATAGACAATCCACCATTGATTTTCTCGGTCAATTATTTTCTCAGAGGAAAAGACGGCAAATATCTAAACGGCATAGCCGACAAGAATGTCTGGATTTTGTGGGCTGAACTTTGCGTGAACGGCGATGTTGATACTATTGAAACGCCAACCGGACTTATCCCAACATACAAAGATTTAACAAAACTGTTCAAAGAACATCTCAATGCGCAATACAGCCGCAGCAACTATGTTGAGCAGTTCACGATTCGCATACCGGAAAACCTTGCCAAGCTCGACAGGGTAGATAATATTTACAGAGAAAAAGTTCCCGACACTCCTGATATTGTCTTTGACACATTTGCCAAAGTTCGCAAGCGTCTCAAGACCGCCGGCGACAAATATGGCGATTACATTTCGCCGTTCGATTTGACAGCCGGATAGCCAGTGTGTGAATTTTTTATACGTTTACGTTGGTGTTATTCGTTTTTTTACTACCTGCCGACGGCGCTCATACTCGATACTCATATAAGCTAACCTCCTTAATACCAAAAACTTACCACCTGCAATAGTCGCCGGCCAAATACTGCTGCTGTTTTTACCGTAAAAACATCTCATAATTTTCTTGATTTTCCCGCATTAAGCAACTAAACTTCAGCGCAGAGGAGTGTGGGAAAGAAGGGCCTGTTGGCGCACCCTCCCGGCTGTCCCACCAAAACGAAGAATTGTTTTTACTATTGTGTTGCGGTGATGCTTTGCCCACATTACTGGATGTTGTGCCAAATTGATGAGACAAAACTTTGACAAAGGTTAAAGAGGAGATGGGAACTGATTTGAATGAGGTTTTGAAAAACAGGCGGTTAGGGAATTTCGCATCCGAAAAGCGTTACGCCCCTGCTGCCGGTGTCAACTTCATCGGTAAATCACCCGCCTTTAATTCCATTCTTGAAATGGTAAGGGCTGTTGCTGCACGAAAGTGTCCTGTAATAATAACCGGAGAAACCGGCGTTGGCAAAGAAATGGTTGCCCGCCAAATCCACGCTCTCGGCGACCGTGCCGAGCAGGTTTTTGTCCCTGTCGATTGCACTACTTTAACCGGCCAGTTATTTGAAAGCCAATTATTCGGCCACACAAGAGGCGCATTTACCGGAGCCGTTGACAGCACCCTCGGCTTCTTCAGAGCCGCCGATGGCGGTACGATTTTTCTCGATGAAATAAGCGAAATACCGCTCGAACTACAGGCCAAACTGCTGCGGGTTCTTCAGGAAAATTCGGTTGCTCCTCTCGGCTCAACGAAAACTTATCCCATCAACGTTCGTATCCTCTGCGCTACTAACCGCAACCTCAGCGAAATGGTCAAGGAAGGGACCTTCCGTGCCGATTTATATTATCGACTTAACGTAGTTAATCTGGAAGTTCCGCCGCTTCGCCAGCGTAAGGAAGACATTCTGCCGTTAGCCGAATACTTCCTTGCAAACCAGTCGCTCTTTTATAATGAACCGCCCAAAGTTCTAAGCGCAGCGGTCAAAAAGCTCCTTGTCAATTACGCCTGGCCGGGCAATATCCGTGAGCTTGCCAACGCCATCGAGCGTGCATATGTTATGACTATAGACCGGGAGATTCAACCGGCTGTGATGCCTTTTGAAATTATAGTCGCAGATTCCACTGCTTATCCGAAACACGAATTGCCGACTCTTGACGAAGTAAAACGCAAAATCATATTGCGGACTCTCGAATTCACTAAAGGCCGAAAGATTGCCGCCTCTAAAATCCTCGGCATCGAGCGACGCCAACTAAATCGGCTCATCGAAAAACTGAACATACCGCAAACAAAGAAAAACGCAGACAGATAATACGGATAATTTCGTTTCTCTTTTTTGAAGTTCTTCTTGCTTTTCGTTTGGTTAGCTGGTAATGCCAAAAATGACAACTGAATAAAGTTGTCGCTCTTTGAAAAATTAAATAAACGAACGGTGATTAGCCAATAATACCAATTGGACTAATATTACAGCGCCACTTGACACTAAGAGACTCTAACAAAACCTGACTTGCAAAACAAAGAACCGCTTGGCGCAACTATTTTAATAGATTTCTCGACTGCGCTCGAAAT
>QNBZ01000100.1 GCA_003644295.1 Planctomycetota bacterium | reverse complement strand
ATTAGAAACTTGGATTAATTTTTCAAGACAAGTCCGTGCTTTGCCATCGCTGATGGAGGTCTCTGCCAGTTTAATTGCTGTTCTGAAATCTTCCGCCAAACCGCCGGCAATTATCGCAGCAGCAGCATTTAGAACGACAATATCCCTGTGAGTCCCACCTTCTTTGCCGTCTATTATACTTTTTATTACCATCGCGCTTGTTGCAGCATCAGTTACCTTCAACCGCTCCATATTGGCCAATGGAATACCAAGCTTTTCCGGATTCAGTTCTTTCTTTGTAATTTGACCGTTTTTTAGTTCGACTATTTTTGTAACCGATGCGGTGCCGATTTCATCCAATCCGTTACTGTGTACTACCATCGCATATTTCACGCCCAATAATTTAAGCGCCTCGGCTACTTGTTCCATCAGCCCTTCATCGCCGACCCCCATAACCCTGGCCGTTGCATTAGCCGGGTTCACCAGAGGCCCAAGAAGATTGAACACCGTCCTGAAGCCCAGCCCTTTCCGTATCGGCTGAACATACTTCATCGCCGGGTGGAACATCGGGGCAAACATAAATCCGATATGCGCCTGTATGATACACTCGGCGACCGTTTCAGCAGAGGCATCTATCTTAACGCCAAGTTCTTCAAGCACGTCCGCTGAGCCGCAGTTGCTGGTTATCCCGCGGTTGCCGTGCTTGGCGATATACACCCCCGCACCGGCTGCTACCAGCGCGGAGGCCGTTGAAATGTTAAAGGTTTTTACCGCCGCTCCGCCTGTGCCGCAGGTGTCAACTAAATTATCAACGTCAACCTTCACGGCAACGGCGTGTTTCAACAGCGATTTAGCAAGCCCTGCTAATTCCGGCGCTGTCGCTGCCTTGATGCGCATCGCAGTCAGAAACGCTGCAATCTGGACATCGGCTACATCGCCCTGGAAAATAATATCCAATAGCTCCGCTGCCTGCTCAAGCCCCAAGTTTTTGCCGTGCAGTAACGGCTCGATATATTCGGTTATCGTCGCCATTAGCGCTCCCTGGCTATATTCAAAACATTTTCAATTATTTTACCGCCTGCCGGGGTTAAAATGCTTTCCGGATGAAACTGCACGCCGAATATCGGCAATTCCTTATGCTCAACGGCCATAACAATCCCCTCGAATTCAGCGGTTTGTTCCAAGCAGCCCGGCAGCTCCAGCACACAAAGACTGTGGTATCGCCCCGCCTGCAGTGGGTTTTCAACGCCGGCAAAAAGACCCTTCTGGTTGTGTGTTACCCTTGAGCCCTTGCCGTGCATCGGCACCGGCGCATGACCGATTTTGCCGCCGAAATACTGCACAATCGCCTGATGGCCGAGACACACGCCGAATATAGGCAGTTTATCTTTGAAATAATCTATCGCTGAAAGCGTTACGCCGGCGGTATCAGGCGTGCCGGGCCCGGGCGAAATAACAAGCAGCTCCGGGGCAAATTCATCGGCTACGGCTCGCAGTTCCGCAAGTTCGGTATCGGCTCGATAAACTTTGGCTCGGCAGTTACGCTTGCAAAAATCGTCCACCAGATTGTATGTGAACGAATCGAAATTGTCGATGAATAAAACTTTTTTGCTTATGTCTGCCATTTTATATCGTTCCTGTTTTTTTATTCTCCGCGAATCGCACGCAAACACGACCTTGCTTTGTGCTCGGTTTCTTCAAACTCGGTTTTCGGAACGCTGTCGTGTACAATGCCTGCGCCAACTCGAATATAAGCAGTATGGTCTTTAACCTGCAAACTTCTTATCGTAATACAACTGTCGAATTGGCCGTCCACGGTCAGGTAGCAAACGGCCCCGCCGTAGTAGCCGCGCTTGGTTTTTTCAGATAGGCGTATTATTTTCATTGCTTCAATCTTCGGAGCGCCGGTAAGCGTTCCCATATTCATCGTGGCAAGATAAGCGCTCAATGCGTCAAGGTCAGCTCTGAGTGTACCCTTAACATTGCTTACCAAATGTTGAACGGAAGCGTATTTTTCGACCGTTAAAAGTTCGGTAACGACTCTGCTGCCCGGCTCGGCCACCCGTGCAATATCGTTTCTCGCCAAATCGACCAGCATTATGTGTTCAGCTAATTCCTTACGGTCAAGTTTCAATTCCGCTTCATATCTAAAATCGGTATCGATGTCGATGATATTTCCGGCTTTGCCCCTCGGCTTTGTGCCGGCTATCGGCCTGATTTCCACGCTGCGGGTTTCGGTGCCGCTGACCCGCAAGTTCAACTCCGGACTCGAACCCATCAATATCGTATTTGGCGTGTTCAGATAAAACATATAAGGCGATGGGTTCAGCGCCCGCAGCCGCTTATAGACATCCAACGGCTCATCCGGACAGGGTTCGATTATCGTCCTGCTTAAAACCACCTGAAAAATATCGCCGTCGATAATGTGCCGTTTAGCCGAACGCACCATCTCTTTGTATGTATCCTGATTCGTATCGGTTGAAGCTGCTGCGAGCGAACCGGTATATTTTCGTCCCTTCGGCGCATCAAACCTCGCAATGTTAGAATAATAATCAAAACCATCCTGCGCCTCGGCTATCGCTGCTTCACGGTCGCCGTCGGTTATCATCACGTTCACAACTATGTAGCCCTGGTTGTGTTCGTGGTCCACCAAAAAAAGGTTATCGACAAAATAAAGTTCGTAGTCAGGATTGCCCAAGAGGTCGTCTTTATTTTGAGGGAGTTTCTCAAACTGGTCTATAAAATCGTAGCTTAAAGCTCCTAACAATCCGCAGGTTATGCGAAATGGCTTGCTCGCCAGCTTAAAAGCGAACGCCACCGCCCGCAATACGTCCATCTGATTTATACTCGTCAGCCGGGCTTGCTCATCGATTTTCGTATTTCGTATTTCGTATCTCGTATCTCGTATTTTGCCGGTAATCGTCTCTGGGGTGAATCGGACTTGTTCACAAAAACCAAACCGCTCTTTATCAGCGGAGAGATATTCTAACATTCGCCTGCCGGTTTTAGTCAAAGCTCTGATAGTAAATTCAACACCGCTGCCGGTAAGATAGAGCGCCGGCCTGGCCGTGCCGAAACTCAAAGCTCCGCTGCCGGCCATATACTCTCTGGACTCGAACAGACAGCAATTTTCAGCCCGCCCATAGTCGCTTAGCCGGGCGAAAAAATCCACAGGGTCGTCTATGCTGATTCGTTTAACAATCGGCACAATCTGTCCCGGCCCGGCATCAAGTATTATTTGTCTATAGTCATCCATATTTCGTATATCGTATATCGTATTTCGTATATCGTATTTCGTCAAGTGTTGCGTATTGCTTTCGCACGACTCACCACGAGCATATAAACACAAATAAAAAAGCAGCCCGCTTTTTCAGCAGGCCGCGCTTAAAACAATCCGAACAAATCTTTCTGCAGCAAATCACCGCTTACCTGCTGGATTTCACTCCGCAGGCCACCACCAGAGAACTGTGCTTTTACGGTCAATCTGCATCATAGTACGGATATTAAACCAAATTATTACAGCTTTGTCAAGCAAAATCTATTTGACAAAGCATTCTGTTATCCTTATCATATCAGCCCATAGTGAAAGTTTTAGCTTGTATTCCAGCTCGTTACGGTTCTACCAGATTCCCCGCAAAAGTTCTCGCCAAAGATACCGGCAAATTCCTCATTCAGCACACATACGAGCGGGCATGTTTAGCTAAACTGCCAGAGAAGGTAATAATAACAACGGACGATGAGCGGATTGCCGCTGCTGCTGAATCTTTCGGCGCTGAATGCGTTATGACTTCAGCCAAGCACAAAAGCGGCACCGACCGAATCGCCGAAGCTGTTGCCGATATGGACGTTGATATTGTTCTGAACGTTCAGGCCGATGAGCCGGAGATTGACCCTGCCAACATAGACAAAGCAGCAGAGCTGCTAATTGGCAATCCTGATGCGCAGATGTCAACACTTGCGGCTGAGTTTCAAACAGTCGAACAGGTATCAGACCCGAATATAGTAAAAGTGATAACTGACAATAAAAGCAGAGCGATTTATTTTTCGCGCTCTGTTATTCCTTATGACAGAGAAAAATCCGGCGTTGGCAAGTCGCAGCAGTATCTTCGGCACATCGGGATTTACGCTTATCGAAAGGGATTTTTGCTGAAGATTACCGCCCTGCCGCAGACGCCGCTGGAAAAAATAGAAAAACTTGAGCAGTTGCGGGCAATTGAAAACGGCTTTCCAATCATCGTTGGCAAAGTCAAACACACCAGCGATGGCATAGACACGCCGCAACAATACGCTGAATTCGTCAAAAGATATAAAAAAGACAGAAATAATAACAAGAAACTTGTCATTCCCGCGAAAGCGGGAATCCAGAAAAATTAAAAATGGGAAATAACATAATAATAAATAACAACTGCTGGGTCGCATGTTGTGATATTCTCGGCTTCACAAAAACGGTAAAAGGATTTGAAAAGCGAGCAGGGGTTGGGCGTTTGAATATATTTGTTAATAATTACTACAATAAAATTATAGGTGAATTTGAACGACGGAAGGAACGTTATCAAAATGATGTTTTCTCTATTTGGTTTTCCGATACTTTCCTGTTTTTTACACGTGATGATTCAGAAGACGCTTTCAAATACATACGTAGCACATTCGATATCTTTTACTGGATGGTAATCTCAATGAAATGGCCTTTACGTGGAGCCATAGGATTTGGCCAGCTATATGCAGACATATCGAAAAATTTATTCCTTGGGTCCGGGGTAATAAATGCCTATGAATATGCTGAAAAGCAAAACTGGATAGGATATATTGTGACACCAGAGGCGAATAATAGACTTGATGAGTTAGATGTCAACCTATCTGAATGGAGGGTTGCATTTACGAGATATCCAGTTCCTTTTCACAAGAAAAAAGAAGAAAAGGATTATACTTTAGAACTATTCGTTTCTAAAATTCACCATAACCGCAATGAGGTTATAAGGGCAGTCAAAGCAATGCAGCAAGAAGCAATGAAAGATGAGAATTACCAGGAAAAATATAAAATTAAGTATGAAAACACATTGAAATTCTTCGATCGATACCCTTGAATCTCTGTGTTCTCTGTGGCAGAAAACATAGATTCCTGCCTCCGCAGGAATGACAAACAGCGCTCTCTGTGGCTTATAAATAAAAACCCGCCGTGAAACGGCGGGCTAAATAAAATCAGTGGAATCTGTGGCTAAGCAAAAAAGGTGAAATTTATGGCAAAAGAAAATAAGAGATCCCTCAACTTCGCTCGGGATGACCAAAAACCAGTCAATTTATTAGCTTCTGTCAGCGACGTTTCAACTGAGAGCGAGTTTTTCTCGCCAGTGCCGGCTGGTTATAAAAAGGGCAAAACCCGCTACTGCTTCGTCCTCGGCACCGTGATGAGCGGGCTGGGCAAAGGAATATTCTCATCCTGTCTTGCCAAGTTGATGCAGGATAAAGACCTCAATGTAGCGCCAATTAAGCTCGAAGGTTATTTGAATATAGATTCCGGCACGCTGAATCCATTTCGCCACGGCGAGGTATTCGTCCTCGATGACGGTATGGAATGTGATATGGATTTGGGTACTTACGAAAGAATTCTCGATATGAATTTGAGCAAAGCGAACTTCGCCACAAGCGGCCAAATTT
>QNBZ01000099.1 GCA_003644295.1 Planctomycetota bacterium | reverse complement strand
CCGTGGCGGAGACGTCTAAACCAACTCAGATAACGGCTTGTATATATTCTCGCATCGATTGCTTGTAGATAGAACGGTCAAACCTTAGCGCACTGTTGCGGCACTTGTTGGGAGCAAATTTTTCTCTCACTTTTTCAAACTGTAAAATTGTCTTTCGCAACGCTTCGGCATTCTGTTCATAAAAAAACATTCCGGTCGGTCCTACATCTTCGGGCCGATGCTGGTCCAAACCTATTACGGTTTCCAATGCTCCGCCTCTGGCGAAAGCTATGACCGGCTTCCCACAGGCCTGCGCTTCAAGCGGTACAATGCCGAAATCCTCTTCGCCGGGAAACAGTAAGGCCCTGCATTTTTTCATATATTCAACGACCTCGTTGTCATCAGCATTCTCAACGAAAACAACATTAGCTGAAGCCATATTTTTGAGACGGGATAGTTCCGGGCCGTTTCCAACAACTATAAGTTTTCGGTCGCCGCTACTGAAGGCCTCGACAGCTATGTCTATTCGTTTATAAGGCACCAAGGCGGAAACAACAAGGTAGTAACCGTCGTCATCTTCAGAAATGTCGAACCTGCTGCATTCAACCGGCGGATAAATCACAACAGAATCCCTGTTGTATGCCTGTTTTATCCGGCTACGGACATTGTTGCTGATAGCAACAAAATGTGTTACTCTTGAAGAGGTTCTTCTATCCCAGCTTTTAAGGCGGTCTAATACATATTCTATCAACAGCTTTTTGGGTTGTCGCAGCGTGCTCAGGTATGCGTGGCGCATATGCCATGCGTAACGCATTGGGGTATAACAATAACAGATATGCGGGATGCCCTGTGGGACTTTAACGCTTTTTGCGACACAATGACTGAAACTTAATACGCAATCATAGCCGGTCAAGTCAAATTTTTGTACGGCGTTGGGAAAAAGGGGCAGATACCGCCTGAAATTTTTCGTATCACCCGGCAGCCGCTGGATATATGAAGTCCGGATTTTGTGCGACTCTATCGTTTTCGATACGGAGCCCGGAAGATGTACCAATGTAAAAATGTCAGCGTCCGGATAGAGTTCACAAACTGCTTCAAGACAGCGTTCACCACCCCGCATAGCAGTTAACCAATCACAAATGATAGCTATTTTTACCTGCCCACGATGTGGTATTGCAGTTGCATCAGCTGAAGTGGAAAGCCCTTTAACAAACTTATACTTTGTAACCAACGACCGGAAACGCTTACTACCTTTCCCCAACTTATATCCCAGATATTTCATAATGAGTCTCAAGGCGGATTCAGGAAGCAGAACAAACCTTCTCTTCTTCAGTAAAAACTTTATCTCTGATTTGATATATTTAATTCCTTCGCCTTCAGCTTTTCCAAATTCCTTTAAAAGCCAGTTCTGCGTTCTATGAAATATTCCCATATCAAAATACCGTCTGAAGTCCTGCCAGACGGTGTAATTGTGAGAATGTAGTACTATTGCTTCGGCAACATAAGCGATTTTATATCCTTTCATAAGTATCTTTGCGCCGGCACAGGCATCTTCTCCAAAAAGCAAACCGCTTTTAAAATATCCAATTTCTTTTAATACGGACTTCCTATAAGCAGCGAAGGAGTTCGACAAGAAAGCTGTCTTAATGCCGTACTTTTTCTTGTCATCGAGGACTCTTGTGTATGAAGCATCCGGATAATTAAACAGCCTCAAATGCTCTGCAAAAACAGATGCTCCGGGATATGGCAATTGTCTTCCAAAAGCTGCTCCAATTTTTCTGTCACTTGTAAAAGGCTTAATGATATTTTCAACAGCATATTCATTGTACAGTAAAGCATCCTGGGTCAAATAAACTAAAATATCACCTTTTGCTTCCATAGCCGCCAAAGTTCTTGTTCCGCCGTGGTCGAATTCCGGCTGGGGAATGGTTATAACATTAGCTCGATGGGATTGGGCAATATCTATAGTATTATCATTCGAGGATGAATCTACAACTATCAATTCATAATTTTTAATTGATTGAGATTCAATCCTTGCCAGTAAAGAAGGCAGATATTCTGATGCGTTGTAGGTGGGGACAATTATGGTAAGCATTTTTTAGCTACGGGATTAACCAGTATGCTTATCTACATCGCTGAGCGATTTTAATGAGAGCTTTATTCAACACCAGCGACAGAAGATTAGCATCAGGGTTAGCTTTTTTGACCATTTTATATTGAGCTGATAATAGTTTTTTAAGGCGACAAAGTTTCGTCAGGAAATGGAGGATGTTTATTTTTTGCGCTTTTTTTGCTCCTATTTTATTGCCGGGATGCTGTCGGTAGAGGATGGATGGAGTTGAAACATAAGCAATTTTTCCGTGCTTTGCAACTTTAATAGCAATCCACCAGTCATGCATTATAGCTTCTCCGGGAATAGGTATTGAAACCGCCCGGGCTTTTCTGTTTATCATCATTGCGCAGCCGGTAACTACATTCTGGGCTGTAATTTTATTTAAGCTGTTACCTATCTCAGGAAAAAGTTTCTGGTAACTCCATATTGAATCAGCGATTGTTCTCGAATCAGAATCTATGACTGTCAAGTCTGTATGTACCAATACAGGCCTATCCGGGTAGAGTTGCTCGGTTGCTTTCATTATGTTTAGTGTTAGCTCTATCTTGTTTGGCAGCCAAATGTCATCCTGGTCACTAAACATAATATATTCAGTATCTGCGTACTCTAACAATTGCCCAAAATTCAAACTCGCTCCAAGATGACATTGCCTCCCTGTGAGCAACTTGATTTTGTCAGGGAACTTTGCCATATAATCTTCTATAATACTTATGGTATTATCGCAAGAACCATCATCTCGAATCAAGAGTTGCCAATCCTGGTTCGATTGCGCAAAAATAGAGTCTATTTGTTCTTTTAGATATTCCTGGCCATTATATGTTGCCATACAGATTGAGATTTGGGGATAGTTCATTTTTTAGTGGTATAATCTCAGATTTTTTATTTTCTGATATGCTGCTATAGTTCTATTATAAACACTGCCACCGAAAAATGTTAAAAGAACAGCCACTAACAGTTTAATATTGAGGGGAGAAACTTTGAGAGCTTTTATCAGATAGCTTCTTGCCTTTTTGACCTTTCCGTTCGATATTAATAAATCATTAATATCAACGCACCATTTTGTCAGCAGCTTCCTCTCTTTCTTGAACTCCTGGAAGTATTTTTCCAAGATTAACTCATGCGCTTTAATAAAAGCGTTCTGGTTAGCTGAAACGTTATCCGAACGGTAATATGCAACCACTAACGGCTCATCAATATACTTAAAATGGTAGTACTTTGAAATTCTGAGCCACATTTCCCAGTCAACAAGATGAAAGAGTTTCTCATCAAACATTCCCGCCTTTTCAAAGCACTCTTTTCTGACAAGAGCGACTGGTGAACCTATAAAGTTTCCTTTTAAGAGTTCTTTATGTATATCCCCGTCTTTTTGATTTACCCATGAAAACGGGATGTAAGTCTTTTCATTGTTTTCTATTTTCCAGAATCCTGTGTACACAACCCCAACCTTTGGGGGCGTATTTTTAAAAAGCTCAATTTGCTTACCAAGCTTTTCAGGCAACCATTCATCGTCGCTGTCCTGGGAGGCAATATATTCACCTCTGGCGAGTTTTATTCCTGTGTTCCTGGCTGCGGCCTCTCCTCTGTTTTTGTCGTGCCGAAGGTATCTAATCCTTTCGTCGTTGAAGCTGCTTATAACTTTTTCAGTATTGTCAGTTGAGGCGTCATCGACAATAATAATTTCGAAATTCCGATAGGTTTGGTTGAGGACGCTTTTGACAGAACGAGCTATCAGTCGCTCTCGATTATAAGTTGGAATAATAACACTAACAGTTGGATTGTTTTCTGTTTTCAACTATCGTTTGCCTGTTTAATACTTTCCAGCAACTTTTGTGCGGACTTTTCCCAGCTAAAGGCGGTAACCCGCTTCGCACCTTTTTCTATTAGGGTTTTTCTCAACTGGTCATCGGTTGCAACCTTGTATATGCCCTCGGCGATGCTGTCAACGTTGTATGGGTCAACATAATAAGCAGCATCGGCACAGACCTCCGGCAAAGATGCGGTTTCGGAAACGACTACCGGACACTTGCAGGCCATCGCCTCCAGCGGCGGCAATCCGAAACCTTCATACAACGACGGATATGCCAGACACAGGGCGTTGCGGTAGAGAGCTACGAGCTCAACATCGTCTATGTATCCAGCGAAGACGATGTTCTCGGCCTCATGCAAAATCGACCCCAGCTTTGCATCGGAAAAAACGGCGTTCTTTCCGCCTACCAAAATCAGTTTCGTATCGTGGAGTTTCAACCGCAAGAACGCTTTGGCAAGTCGTGAGAAATTTTTTCGCGGGTCTATCGACGAAACAGCTAATATGTATTTGCCGTTTTCGTTGGGAAAATTCCTATCGGCTAATTGCAGGATATTTTCCGGTACTGCCAGGTGAATGACGGTAACGCCGGCTTCAGGCACAGAGAGCAATTCGCTAATTTCACGCTTTGAGAATGCGCTGTCGGTAAATACTTTCAGGGCTTTTCTTGCGATGACAGGAAGCATCCGCTTGTAGTATGTTCGGAAAACATAAGAAAACCACGATGGACTGCGAAGCGGAGAAAGGTCGTGAATTGTGATGACATTACTCCGATACGAAAGAGGCGCCATATTGCACAAGTTCAACAGGACCGGCTTGCCGTGTTTTTTTAAGAATCGAGGCAGGTCGAACTGCTCCCATAAATGGCCGGTTAATTTTCCAATGGTTTTAACACCGAGCGTTTCAGCCAGTTCTTTATGTAAGATATTTCCAGGCGACAGAAAAACGGTGGAAGGTTCTAATCGCTTAATTTGTTTGCATAGCTCCACGGCGGCCCTCTGGGCGCCTGTAAGCGTCTGTGAAAGAAATCTGCAATTAACAGCTAGGTTAATCGAACGTTTTTGATACTGCATAGCAGTTACGATTATACTTAATAAAGCCCTTAATTCTTCCTTTTAGCGAGGTTCTGTACCATACAAACTCAGGCCAATTCAGCTTCAATAAGGAAAACAACATCCCACCAACCGGCCTTATAAGAAGCAGGTTCAAAAAAACGCCAAGCAGCTTCCAGTTTCGCCCAAAAAACATACACTTTTTTAGATAAGCACCAATGCCTGATGAATAATCATAAAGCGTCTTTAGAGACATATTATTTAAGCTCCTCTCCGGATGATACACTTCAAGTTGCGGGTTGTAGTATCCCTTATAACCTAATTGTAAAAGACGAAAAAGATAGTCCTTTTCCTCGGCTGAACCGAAAGATGCGCCTACACCGAACTGCTCATCAAAATTGACCAAATTGTTCTTTGTTTTTATGAATATGCTAATAGACGTTCCTGCCCGGAGTATGTTCGTTTCTTTAAGGTTGCACGCTTTAGGCAGAAACCAGCCCACCCTCTTTCGTGTTTGTGCATCTGATTGTGCAACCGTCAGGATATCGTATTTGCAATTGTTCTCAAAAAAGGTATTTACGTTTGAAAGCAAATCCGGTGGATATTCACAGTCATCATCAGGGAAGGCGATTATGCCATCTGATATATGCTTTAGACCTATATTGCGTGCGTGCGAGAGGCCTGGCTTATCCGCTCTTATATATCGTATCTCAAAATCT
>QNBZ01000098.1 GCA_003644295.1 Planctomycetota bacterium | reverse complement strand
AACAATACCGGGCCGAGCGCTGTGCAAAGTTACTTTTACTTCGTTGCGGGTTCGGATTACTTCAATCTTTGCCACCGCTCCTTTGGGCATCTGACGATTAAATTTCCTGTCAACATACCTGCGGATTTTCTGGTCTTCGACAAGAAAGTCTCCGTAATCCGCCTTGGGAGCAAACCACACGCTCTGCCAGCCAAGCGTTATTCCAGTCCTAAAACCTATTGGTGATATCTTCTGACCCATAATTTCGTTTATGCCTTTATGCCGGCACTCATTTACTCATTCACCCATTCACTCATCTACTCATTACTCTTCCGACACTGTTACGTATATGTGGCAGGCCTTTTTGCGAATAGGGTTCGCTCGGCCTCTGTCTTTTGGTATCCAGCTTTTAGTACCGATGCGGACGCCGGCATCATCAACGCGTGCTTCACTTACATAGAGACTATCAACGTCGGCCTGTTGCTCATCGGCATCAGCAATGGCACTTTTCAGAACCTTGCCAATCATAGCTGCCGCACGTTTTCTCGTGAACTTCAGAACGTCCATTGCATCCTGTACACTTCTGCCAACTATCAATTGCGTAACCAATCTGGCCTTGCTGGCCGAAAGTGGTGCAAAACGATAAGATGACTTCCAGTCAGCCAACTCATTGGCCTCGACAGACAAGGCCGTCGCAAGTCGGTCAATATCTCCTCTGGTCGGTATTGGCTTAAAAAGCCCTTTCTGCCAGTTTTTAATAGCCGCTGCTGCTTGTTTCTTGTTAAGGCCACCCCTGACAAGCTGTTCAGCAAGCCAGTCTGTACCAATCTGTCGCTGCTCGCAAAGCTTTTTTAATTTAACAGCACTTAACATAATTCATACCTTGCCTGCCGGCAGGCAGGTCTCATATTATTCTGAATTTACTTTGTTGAAAACTTGTCATTTCGACCGTAGTGAGCGAAGCGAACGAAGTGGAGAAATCTGTTTCCTTCGGCAATGCTCATAACAGGTTTAATAGATTTCTCGGCTTCGGCCTCTGCGAGGCCTTCGCTCGAAATGACTTTGTCGAATGTTTTCAACAGAGCATTCTGTATTCTAAATTCTGAATCCTTTACTTTATTTTCTTACTTGAATGTCCCTTAAAAGTTCGTGTCGGCGAAAATTCGCCCAGCTTATGGCCGACCATATCCTCAGTAACAAAAACTTTATGAAACATTTTGCCGTTATGAACCATAAAGGTAAATCCCACAAATTCGGGAATTATAGTACATCTTCTTGCCCATGTTTTTATCGGGTCACGAGAACCTGATTCAATTTGCCTGTTGACCTTGACAAACAACTTCTCGTCAACATAGGGCCCTTTTTTAAGCGACCTTCCCATCAAATTTCCTCGAAAAGATTGATTAACAATTATTGTTAAATAATCAATAATCAATAATCAATTATCAATAATCAATTACAGCACCAATTGTCCCTGTCTTTTATTTTTGCGTCTTCGGATAATTCTCTTATTACTCGTATTACGCGGATTTCTTGTTTTTCCGCCTTTCGCCAGCACGCCCGTGGGCGAACATGGGTCTCTGCCACCGTTTGCTCTGCCTTCACCGCCGCCCATCGGATGAGCGACAGGATTCATCGCCTTACCTCTTACGTGGGGCCTGCGCCCGATATGCCGCTTGCGTCCTGCCTTGCCGATTCTAACATTCTGGTGGTCCGGATTGCTCAGTCGGCCAATAGTAGCCCGGCATTCTTTGCGAACCATCCGCATCTCTCCGCTCGGCAAAACGATAGTAATCCAGTTACCTTCTTTTGCCACAATTTTCGCGGCGTTTCCGGCACCCCTGACCAGCTTTCCGCCCTGACCAGCCGTCATCTCGATATTGTGAATCTCAATCCCGGCTGGAATCGCATCCAGCGGCATCGCATTACCAATTCTCGGCTCGCACCAAACACCGCTTTGAACGGTGTCGCCCGTCTTTATCCCCAGCGGCGCCAATACATATCTTTTTTCTCCATCGAGATAATGCAGCAGGGATATAAAACAATTCCTGTTAGGGTCGTATTCGACCGTTGCTACTTTTGCGGGAACGCCGTCTTTATCACGCTTGAAATCGATAACACGATAAATTTTTCTCGCCCCGCCGCCTCTAAAGCGCGTCGTAGTAACGCCGTGATGGTTTCTGCCGCCGGTCTTTTTGAGCCGTTTGCAAAGCGATTTCTCCGGCGCAGCGCCGGTCAACTCGGCGTAATCATTTACCGAACTGTTCCGTCGCCCATTACTCGTTGGCTTATAAACTCGAATACCCATAATTCGTATCTCGTATTTCGTTTAGAACAAATCTATGTGGAAATCCGGCTTAAGAAACACAACCGCTTTTTTCCAACTCGGCGTAATACCAAAGCTTCTACCTTGGCGGCGATACTTACCTCTACGGTTGGCGGTTCTGACCTTGTGTACCTTAACGCCGTATATTCTCTCCACCGCGTTTTTTATCTCCTGTTTATTAGCCCTTCTGTTCACCTCAAACGAATAGGCACCTTTCGTATTGGCAAAGTGCATTCCCTGTTCTGTTATCAAAGGCCGAATTACTACGCTATAATCATCCATAATCACTTATCATTTATCATTTTAAGAAACGCTTCTTTCGTGAACAGCATTCTGCTGTGGCGACAAATATCACCGGCGTTCAAATCAGCCACGGTCATAACAGCCACCCTCGGAATATTCCTGGCTGACTTATAAAGATTTGTGTCCGCCGAGCCAATCGTAACCAGGCAGCTACCTTTTGAGCGAATATTTAGATTATCCAGAACGCTTAAAAAATCCTTTGTCCTCGGTTTCTCAAAAATCAGTTCATCGACCACAACGACTTTATTACTCAAAAGCTTATCTAAAACCGCAGACGCTTTTGCTAATACTCTTTGCTTTTTAGGCATACGCTTGCTGAAATCCCGAACGACCTTGGCGAATGTAACGCCGCCTCCGACCCGCTTGCCTGTCCTGATATTACCAACACGAGCATTTCCCGTGCCTTTTTGCCTGAACAATTTTTTGGTTGAGCCGGCCACCATTCCCCTGCTTTTTGTTGTAGCTGTCCCTACTCGCTTATTGGCGTGATACATAACAATCGCCTGCTTGAGCAGCGGATACCTGACCGAACCGCCGAAAACCGACTCATCGACCTTTAAGCTATCAACCTCTTCGCCATCTTTGTTGTACACAGCCAAATCAATCACTATTTCGTCCCTCGTTTGGCGCTGCGGATGATACAATAGCCATCGGCAGGCCCCGGCACAGACCCTTTTACCACTAACAAACTTTTCTCTTCGTCTATCATCACCAATTTATGGTTTTTCGTTGTAACCCTGCGGTTGCCCATATGCCCTGCCATTTTCTTACCTTTTTTGAGATTTCCGCCGTGGCCGGCGTCGCTGGCGAAACTCGATATTGACCCGGCCGCACGATGTTTTCGCTCCGTACCGTGCGAGCCGGGGAAACCACCAAAGCCGTGCCGTTTCATCACGCCGGCAAAACCTTTACCCTTACTGGTACTTATGACATCGACATACTCGTTCTCGGCAAAAACCGAAACCGTAACAGAATCTCCAGCTTTATACTCCGGCTCGACATCATTCGGAAGCCGCATCTCTTTGACAAATTTCTTTGCTGTCGCACCGGCCTTTTCAGAATGGCCGACTTGCGGCTTTTTCCTTTGCGAGGGCTTTACATCGTCGTAGCCCAACTGGATGGCGTTGTAGCCATCGGTTGCTACCGTTTTGACCTGCATAACTGCACAGGGTCCCGCCTGTATCACGGTAACGGGCAGGCGTTTGCCCGCCTCGTCATAGACTTGAGTCATCCCGACCTTTTTTCCTAATAACATTGCCATCTACTCATTCACGCTTTTATCTTTACAAAGACGCCGGCCGGCACCACTAAGCGGTTCAGCACCTCGACTGTTCTTGCGTTGGCCTCGTGAATATCAATCAGACGTTTATGAGTCCGCAGTTCAAACTGCTCGCGCGATTTCTTATCGATGTGCGGACTTCGCAAAACCGTATATCTTTCAATGCGTGTCGGCAGCGGCACCGGCCCACTGACACGGGCGTTGGTCCTTCGTGCGTGCTCTACTATCTCACGGGCGGATGCGTCAAGCGCCCTATGATCGTAGGCCTCCATTCTAATTCTGATTCGCTCGGTTTCAGCTGCCATAATTTTCCCTTAAGCGCTCGAAGAGTGCTTACTTTTTATATATACTATCCACAGTTTTTCACAATTTTGGCAGGAAAGGCCTGTCGATTGATTATTGATTATTGATTATTGATTATTTTCCATTGATTATTTTTTACGTCTTTTTTAATTATCATTCATCAATTATCAATAATCAATTTATCTTCGCCTTCCTTAAAGAATTTGGGTTCGGGGTCGATTTGCGACCCTCCCAAAGCCATTTGCATTTGTCGGCCTTGGTATGCCCTTGAGTCTAACAAAGTTTTCAATAAACCGTCCCTGAGCGCAAATTGCAGATATGCCACAGCCCAACTGGTTTCGCAAAGTCGTCCCTGGCAATGCTCGCTACGGCTGAAAAACCTTGAAATTACCACGCAACTCAATTACTGTCAACAACTTGTCATAAGAAATATGATAAAAAATGCAAAAAAAATAAATTTTTTTGGGAAAATTCCAGTATTTTCAAGGTTTTCCCACTGGGGTTTTTGTTCGACCATAGCACGAATGTTAAAATAGATAAGGCGAAAATGGTGAAAAATGCCAAGAAATCAACAAAAATGAACCGCTTTTGAGCAAAAATGAATGAAAAGAGGCGATTTTTGTACCACTTTTTTCTGCGCACCTGCGCAAATGGTCGATTTCGTATTTCGTATGTGGTATGTCGTATTTCGTGAAGCGTGAAACGGAGAAGTTGTTTCATTATGTGAATAAATCGTTAACCCAGATTTCACAGACGCCGTTCTGAGCGAAGTCGAAGAATCTATTAATTGCCACAGATGAAGCGTTATCTGCCATAAATGAAGCGCCAATTGTAGCATATTAAAAACCTATCTTATCGGTTTGTACCCTTGTTTAGCCACGCCACCGGTGGACCGGGCCGTATTTACCCAGCGTTTTACGCGAGGTTATTTTTACAACCAACTATGAACGATGAACTAATTTCTTTTACCGCAATTTACCGAAGATATGCTTTACAGACCCGAGCAGCGCAAGCTGCCGGTTAAAGTATGTTTCCGCCAGAGAATTTAATCGAAGGAGTCGAAGTATCTCTATTTTAATTGTCATCTCTGAAAGCGTGCGGAAAAAAGAAAAATTGTCATCCATATACACCCAACAGCTTATATTATTATGGTTTTCACACAAGTCATCTCTTCACCGTAAAAGGCGGCATTTCTTCCGGCAATCCGCCGAATTCATTCCGCGAACCTCATAGGATTATGACAGATACCGCGTTTAGACCACCGCTGCTGTGAACACGCGGAACCGTGCCTGCATAACTTGCAAGTCTCCGCGGCGTTGCAAACCCGGATATATCACCTACCTCGTTACCTATAGCAACTGCAAGGATAAATCCTATCCCTATCTCTGTTATCCCGAATTTCTGCCTGCTCAATCTCATCGACTATCCAGCAGTAATTACCAACCGTTTCAACCGCAACGGCAGAACCTGCTGTTCAGTTGGACAGAAAACGCTTT
>QNBZ01000097.1 GCA_003644295.1 Planctomycetota bacterium | reverse complement strand
TGCGCTTTTTGACAGACAATCAATTATTGTGTCATGCCTGCGAAAGCAGGCATCCAGTACATATATAAACCTATGGATTCCCGCTTTCGCGGGAATGACAGGGCGCAAAAATTAACTCCAATTAATATTAGTTACCAATTAACTAATCAATCGATTCACCAATCAACTTTTTTAACTTTAGCTCACTTTAGCTCACTTTAGTTCACTTTAGACACTTTATCGTGGATTTCTCTGTTTATTCTAATGCTGCACCATTGTCGGCCGCACATTGAGCAGTAATCAGCGGTTGGCAGTTCTTTTACGCCGATTTCTTTACAGGCCTCCCTGTGCATCCTCTCGGCTGTTTGCGGGTCGAGCGATTCGTCCAGATGTGTTTTCCAGTCCAGATTTGCCCGTGCAATGCTCAATCTTTTATCACGTTCGGTGGCACCTTTCAAGCCGCGGGCAACGTCGGCAGCGTGGGCAGCAATTTTCGTTGCAATTACGCCTGCCCGAACATCATCGGCATTCGGAAGACCAAGATGCTCTCTCGGCGTAACATAGCACAGAAACGATGCGCCATAAAAGGCCGCTGCTGTTCCGCCGATTGCCGATGTTATATGGTCGTAGCCGGGCGCAATATCGGTTACGATAGGCCCCAGAACATAAAACGGAGCGCCGTTACAAATCTGCTGTTGGATTTCCATATTGTATTGTATCTGGTCAAACGGGATATGGCCCGGGCCTTCGACCATAACCTGGCAGCCCGCCTCCTGCGCCCTTTGTGTAAGTTCGCCGAGTGTTTTCAGTTCCGCAATCTGCGCCTGGTCGGTGGCGTCGGCGATTGCTCCTGGACGAAGACCATCGCCGAGAGAAAAACAGATATCGTATTCCGCCATTATCCCGCATAAATCATCGAACATTTCATACATAGGGTTCTGTTTGTCGTGATAAACCATCCATTTGGCCAGCAGCGCTCCGCCTCGACTGACGATACCGCCGACCCTTTTTTCCAGCAACGGCAGATATTCTTTTAACAGCCCTGCGTGAATGGTGAAGAAATCAACGCCTTGCTCGGCCTGTTTTTCGATGACAGCAAGGATTGTTTTTTCGTCTATGTCCTCGACATTTCTGCCTTCTATCATCTGATAGACCGGCACTGTTCCAAAAGGTACGGGGCATTGTGCCAGCAGTTCTTTACGGGTCTGGTCAAGGTCGCCGCCAGTACTCAAATCCATAATGGCATCGGCCCCAACGGCTAAAGCGGCTTCCATTTTTTTTATTTCCGCTTCAACAGATGAGCGGACGCTGCTTGTTCCGATATTTGCATTTATCTTCGTGGTAAGCGTTCTTCCAATTCCGACCGGCTTTAGATTGGTTTTAATGTGCAGTTTATTTGCCGGTATTACCAGCCGCCCCCCTGCCAGTTCGCTGCGGACAAGCTCGGCGTCTATGTTTTCGCGCTCGGCGACAAATCTAATCTGCTCGGTAATCGTACCAGCTTTCGAGTTTTGTAATTGTGTTGCCATTGTCTTTCCTTTTTTACTTTTGCCACAGACGACACAAGCGGCGAGTTACGAAAAAGCCAGGGGGTGATTTACGGGAATTGACGACTGCCACGTCATACTGGGCGGGCTAAAAATAATCAATCCAAAATCGCTTCCCTACGCAGGCATACCTCCCGATTGACGTCATCGTTGGTCGTCCTGTTCAGGTTCAAAGGGTTTCTTCTCAGGCCTACAACGTCGCAGACCACCCCTGGCGAACTGGTTATATTATAACCTATTGCTTTTGCCAGTCAAACAAATATTTATGGCGACAAAGGCGAATGCGGGCAATTACGGCTTAAGAGCTTGCGTCCGGTTTTGGTTACCAGTATATCATCTTCGATTCGGATACCGACTCTGCCCGGTATGTACACGCCCGGCTCAATCGTAATAATCTGGCCGGCCTTTAATCTGTCTTTGCTTCCGGCTGATACCACAGGCAATTCGTGAACCTCCAGGCCTAAACCGTGGCCTGTCCCGTGGCCATAGACGGGCAAGTTGTGTTTTTTAATTACATCTCTGGCAGCAGAATCAACTTCTCGGATTTCAGCGCCGGCCCTTACCGTTTTTATGGCAGCGGCCTGGGCCTCTCGCACAACATCATAAACCTTTTTATAAAAATGAGTCGGCCTGCCAACTGTAAAGCATCTGGTCAAATCGCAGCAATAGTTTTTGTACTTGACGCCGAAATCAACAAGAACCGTATCGTCCTTTTTAAGCTTTCTTGTGCCGGTCCGATGATGTGGCTGCGAGGCATTAGGGCCGAAAGCGACAATCGTATCAAAGCTATTTGTCGCTGCCAGTTTGCGAATTTGAAAATCCAGCATACCGGCTAATTCGTTTTCGGTTACGCCGGGCTTTATGTACTGGGCGGTTTGTTTGAGAGCTTGTGCGGCAATTCGAGCGGCGGTTCTGATGGCGGCTATTTCGCTTTGCTCTTTAATACTGCGGATTTCCTCGATAACATTGGCAACTGTTCTGATACGGAACTTCAGCTTCTTTTTCAACAGCTCGAAAGCGGCCAGCGAAGTGCATTTCTCAATTGCTACTCCGCTGTATACGGACACGGATTTTAGTTTTTTCAGCAATCCGGCTGCTGCTTCAGCCATCGGGCCGGTGCGTATAATTATTCTGCAGTGCAAACATTGCCTTTCCGCCTGCTCGGTATACCTGCTGTCGGTTAAAAGATAAATGTTTCTGTGCGTGATTACCGCCCAGCTATCATCGCCCGTAAAGCCGGTTGTGTAGGTTACATTAGCCGACTTCGTTACTATAAGGCAACTAAGCTTGTTTTTACTTAGCTGCCGCCGGATTAACTTTAGCCGATTTTTGTAAATCGCTGTTCTCACGCAAATGACATTAGCAGTGTCTGTGCGAAAAATAAAGTCCTTTTTTATTCAGGCATTGTTTCAGGCCGTTTTTTATATCTTGTCGCTGCGGGTTTTTGCCGTTACAATACCTCGGCCTTTGATTTTAATAATTTTAGATTGGTGAACGAGTTATGATATTACCGATTAGTACGAGTATTCGGCCATTGCGAACGCCGTACACAAATTATGCGCTCATAGTCCTTAACGCATTTTTCTTTCTTATCACTTATTCACCTCACTATTCCATTGTCGGCGGTGCTCGTGTGGTCGAGCCGCTTCGAGCGTGGGCTGTGCAGTTTATGCTCACTCCAGCCCAGCCGGATATGTGGCAGTTTATAACTTATGCCTTCCTGCACAGCGGTTTTATGCACATCATCGGCAATATGTTTTTCCTGTACCTGTTTGGCAATAATGTCAATGATAAGCTCGGCCACATCGGCTATTTGTGCCTTTATCTGGCCGGAGCGGTTTTCGCAGGGATTGGCCATACGCTTCTGCACGTCAATCCCGTTCTTGGGGCCAGCGGTGCCGTCGCCGCTGTAACAGGCGCTTATTTGGTACTGTTCCCGCAGACCTTAATTACCGTTTTATACTGGTTTTTCTTCATTGGCACGATGGAGCTGTCGGCATTATACTTTATCGCTTTCAAGCTGATTGTCTGGGACAATGTTGTTGAACCGAGATTTTCCCCCGCTGCAATCGCTTATAGCGCACATCTGGCTGGATACGCCTTCGGAATCGCTGCTATGCTGATTATGCTTGCGACCGGCCTGATTACGGGCAGTAACTTTGACCTGTGGGCGATGCTCAAACGATGGGAACAACGGCGACACTATCGTAATGTTGTATCGACTGGTTACGACCCGTTTACTGGCCGGACAAAAGCCAAACGAATAAAAGTAAAAGAGGTCAAAAAAACCGCTGCTCAACGGGAGCGTGAGGAAAAAATAGAACGGCTTCGCAATGAAATCAGCAGCCAAATGCAGCAGCGTAATCTGCCGGCTGCGGCTGAAACGTATCTGGAGCTTATTGAACTCGACAACAAACAGGTTCTGCCACGCCAATATCTGCTGGATATTGCCAATCAGCTTGCCAGCGACAAAAAAGCGACCGAATCGGCCTGGGCTTATGAGCAGTTTTTGGCTCATTACAGCTCTTACGAGTATATTGAGCAGGTTGAGCTGATGTTGGGCTTATTGTACGCTCGTTATCTTCATCAGCCGGAGTCAGCGATAAAGCATTTGCAGGCCGCTGCAAAAAAGCTCTCCGACCCCGGCCAATTGAAGATGTGTCAGGATGAACTTGATAAATTGCAGAATTAAACCACCACTGTTAATTCTCACTTGAAATGGCATAAATGTCTGTTTAGCGGGATAGCTGTTCAGCAGCCCTGTGCAGTGAAAAAACATCCCAAAATCAGGGGTTGTGAGAAATGCGGGCTAACGGAGAAAATTAACTGAAATTGATATCACAGGCCGGTTCCGTAGAGCCATTCTTCGACAAATTCGGCGAGGTCATACATATCAACCTGGCCGTTTTGCGTCAGGTCGGCTCCATCACACCAGTCGGCGATGTCGCAGCCGGTTTCCTGCCAGTGCGGAGCAAAGATAGAGTAATCCAGCATATCTTCATCACAGTCATTGTCAAGGTCGCCGGCCGGCCCGCAGGATGGGCAGTCCACCCTGATATAGACGCCGTCAGGCCAGGGGTTCTCGTCTGGGTCGTTACTATGAATGGTCAGCAGACGAGCCAAATCATAGCCGTTGCATTCATAGCAGTCAACCGTAACGCAAACTTCTTGATTGCTGCCGGCGGTAATGCTGTAAGGCGGTGGCGGTAACAGGCCAACCCAAGCCGGCCTGTCGATAGAGGTAACCTCAAGTGTGCCGCCGCCGTCGTTGTAGATTGTCATCGTCTGGCCCTGACAGGGTGAAAGCGAATCGATAGCATTGCCCAGGTTCACCCTCGGCTTTATGATAGATGGGATTTTGTCGTCGGCAATTGGGTCGCCTGTGGCTGCTAACGTGGTTCGAACTTCATCCGGCGTGAGGTAGCTTCCGGTCAGCGCTTTGGCCGCTTGCTGGAGACAGGCGACAGCGCCGGCGGTGTATGGACTGGCGGCTGATGTGCCGCCAAAACTGTCGTAATAATCGCCCGAAGAATAACCTTCCGAGCCGGCAATATCCGTGGTGTACGCCATATTGGACGGAGCGAGCTGGTCCAGGAAATTAGCAGTGTTGGAATAGCAGGCCACCATATCAGCAGCGGCGGTCTGGAAGCAGGCCCAGTTTGAGTCGCACGCTTCGTAATATTCGCCGGTACAGGAGTCCGTGTCGATGCAGAAGCCGATATAACCGAGGGCATCATCATAGACCGCTCCGACCGAAATCACGCTTGAGATGCAAGCAGGCCAGCCCATTGAATCACACCAGCCGTTGTTGCCTGCCGAGGCAAGCACGGTAATGCCGGCAGCCACTGCATTGTCGGCGGCGGCTGTCATTGTCGGAGTATCGGCATCACAAGAGCTTTCGCTGAAGAACCGGCCTCCACCAAAACTGGTACTGATGGCCATAATAGGATTGCAGGGGTCATCGTACTGGTGGCTGACGCACCAATCCCAGGCTGCTACCATATCATCAGAATAGGCATAGCCGGAACAGCCGTAAGAAATTTTCAGTGCGTAGAGTTTAGCGTTGTGCGCAACACCGCCGATATAATCTTCGACGCTGCCGAGGTCTCCGGCGGCAAGTCCCGCACAGGAAGTACCGTGGGCGTTGCACGGAAATGGGTCGCCGTCATCGTCTCCGAAATCGTAGCCGCCG
>QNBZ01000096.1 GCA_003644295.1 Planctomycetota bacterium | reverse complement strand
CTTATACCAATTGGAGTTAATTTTTGCGCCCTGTCATTCCCGCGAAAGCGGGAATCCATAGGTTTATATATGTATTGGATGCCTGCTTTCGCAGAAATGACACAATAATTGATTGTCTGTCAAAAAGCGCATTTACTTAGTCCAATTGGTATTATAAGGATTTTAGGGTTAATATGTATATGAGGTGTTATGTAATGTAAGCTCTTGTATATTAAAAAATAGTTAGAGCAATTATGCACACGATAGTCAATCCTAAACAAACTAACCTTTTTGACACATTCGACAACGTTCTAACCGAAAAGACCCGTAAGCGGCTGCTTGACGGCTGGCCTGACGTTTATCACGCAAGGAACGATGAATTTTTTCCAGTTCAGCTATTTTTTCTGTTGACAACGTATAATCCTTCATATATGCCGTTTATCGGGCACAAGGTACTTGATAGTTAAAAAAGGGATTTAAATCGAGAGAAGTATATCTTTGATGGCGTCTGGCTCACGCATATCGACTACCAGATAAAAGAAGTTAAACGTTATCGGCAAGCCGAGCCGAATGAGCCGCTCGACGCTTTTGATTTGGCCGGTCGGAATTTTCCGATAATCGGCTTTAGCAAAACAGAAAGGATTAAAAATGGCAAATGGAATAGTCGTTTATTATTCGAGAAGTGGCAATACGAAAGAAATGGCCGAGATAATCGCCAAGTCGATGAACGAGGCCGGGCTGTCAACCGAATGTAAATCCGTTGATAAAGTTAAAGCTGATGACCTGCTTAATTATGACGCTATAATTGTCGGCTCGCCGACTTATTACGGCAGTATGGCGTGGCCAATCAAGCAGCTTTTCGATGAAACGGTCAGCTTTCACGGCAAGTTGGACGGCAAGGTTGGTGCAGCATTTTCCAGTTCAGCTAATATCGGCGGCGGAAATGAAACAACAATTATCGGCATAATAGAGGCAATGCTCATCGCTGGGATGGTTGTTGCCGGCGACCCGCAGGGCGACCACTACGGGCCGGTCTCTATTGGCAAGCCGGACGACAGAGTTAAAAAGCAATGCGCCCGCCGTGGTAAAAGGATTGCGGAACTGACTAAAAAAATCCTTAACAGCGTGTAGCATTACCGACATTGATATTAAACTTTCTCAAACGTGAATGTGTGAGCGTTAGCATCGATTTTTATCGTGTCGCCCTCGGCAAATTTACCAGCCAGAAGCTCAGCGGCAAGCGGGTTCTCCAATCGTTGCTGAATTGTCCGCTTCAACGGCCTTGCCCCGAATGCAGGGTCATATCCCTCATCCATAATTTGCCTACGGGCGCTGTCGGTGAATTCAATTTTGATTTTTCGTCCGCCCAGACGCTCGCAAAGATAATTGAGCTGAATATTAACAATCTTGCTCAAATCATTCTTTGTGAGCATATGAAAAACTATTATCTCATCAATGCGATTCAAAAACTCCGGCTTGAAGTGCTGCTTCAGCGCCTCTTTGACGTGGGCCTCAATCTCCCAGTTGGCGCCGGATTCCTCGGTCAGTTTCTGAATCTGCTGGCTCGCGATGTTACTGGTCATAATGATGACGGTATTTTTGAAGTCCACCGTTCGGCCCTGCCCATCAGTTAATCGTCCATCGTCAAAAACCTGCAGTAGCACGTTGAAGACGTCCGTATGCGCTTTTTCAATCTCATCGAGCAGAATAACGGAATACGGCTTACGCCGAACCGCTTCAGTCAATCTGCCGCCTTCTTCATAGCCGACATAGCCGGGCGGCGAGCCGATAAGCCGCGCAACAGAGTGCCGCTCCATAAACTCGCTCATATCAATCCGAATCATAGCGTTCGGGTCGTTAAACAAAAACTCTGCAAGCGTCTTTGAAAGCTCTGTTTTGCCGACCCCGGTCGGCCCGAGGAACAGGAATGTCCCTATGGGACGGTTCGGGTCTCCAAGTCCCGCCCTGCTCCTGCGAACCGCATTGCACAGTGCTGTAACCGCTTCGGTCTGGCCGACCACCCGCGTCCGAATCGCATCTTCCATTTTCATCAGGCGCTCACGCTCGCCGCTCAGTAATCTAACAACCGGTATCCCCGTCCATTCAGAAACAACGCCGGCAATATGCTCTTCGGTTACTTCATTTTGAATTATGCTCTTATCAGATTTTGAAAGTTGCAACTCTTTTTCCTCAAGCTGCTTTTTCAACTCAGCTATTGTTCCGTATTTCAAACGGGCGGCTGTTTCCAATTCGCCCTTGCGCTGGGCGCTTTCAAACTGGTTCTGAGCATCTTCGATTTTAACTTTTAGTTGTTTTATTTGGTCAATGTTGACCTTTTCGCCTTCCCACTGGGCGGTCAGTTCTTTATCCTTCTTTTGCAACTCGGCTAATTGCTTTTCGGTTTTCTTCAATCGTTCTTTACTCGCATCATCACTTTCTTTTTTGAGCGCCTCGCTCTCCACTTGAAGTTGAATAATTTTCCTGCGAATATCATCCAGTTCAGCCGGCAGCGAATCGTTTTCAATCCGCAGCTTCGAGGCCGCCTCGTCAACCAAATCTATCGCCTTGTCCGGCAGCCACCGGTCAGATATGTATCGATTTGACAAAGTAGCAGCGGCAACAAGTGCCGAATCGGTAATCCGAACGCCGTGATGAGTATCGTAGCGGTCTTTCAAACCTCGAAGGATAGCTATGGTCTCCTCGACGCTTGGCGGGTCAATCAAAATCGGCTGAAAACGCCTCTCGAGCGCAGCGTCTTTTTCTACGTGTTTTCGATACTCGTTAATCGTGGTGGCGCCGATGCAGCGCAGCTCGCCGCGCGCAAGCGACGGCTTCAGAAGATTGCCCGCATCAACCGCCCCTTCAGCTTTGCCGGCGCCTACAACCGTATGCAGTTCATCGATGAAAAGTATTATTTGCCCCTCGGCGGCGATGACCTCTTTAAGCACGGCCTTGATGCGGTCTTCAAATTCGCCCCTGAATTTCGTTCCCGCTATCAACAAGCCCATATCCAGGGCGACAATCCTTTTATTTTTCAAACCCGTAGGGACGTCGCCTGCGACTATCCGTTGTGCAAGGCCTTCGACAATTGCTGTTTTGCCGACGCCCGGCTCGCCGATTAGTACTGGATTATTTTTCGTTCTGCGGTTGAGAACCTGCATACATCGGCGGATTTCTTCGTCTCTGCCAATAACGGGGTCGAGTTTGCCCTTTCTCGCCATCTCCAAGAGGTCAATGCCGTAACGCTCCAGAGCTTTGTATTTATCTTCCGGGTTCTGGTCGGTTATCTTTTCACCACCACGAATATCCTTCAGAGCGACTTCAATCTGTTCCGCAGTTATGGAGTTAAGCTTCAGAATTTCTTTCGCATCACTTTGCACAGAAGCAAGAGCGATGAACAAATGCTCTACGCTCAGATATTCATCGCCCATCGCATCGGCTCGGTTCTGGGCGTCCAGAACAATCTGATTAAGGGCCGGCTCAGGCGTAAGTACATTGTCGCTGTTGCCCTGCGGCAGCCGACCAAGTTCACTCTCTGTCATTTCTTTAATCTGCGAAATACCGGCGCCGATTTTTTTAAGCACCATAACCACAACGCCGGCTTCGTCACTGAGTATGGCGCTCAACAAATGCAACGGCGACAGAACGGTATGCGATTTAGCCATTGCGACCTGTTGAGCAGTGGCCAACGCCTCCTGGGCCTTTAGTGTAAATTTGTCGAATTTCATAGCAAAATCCCCAATACAAATTTTCGGACATAATCCTATAAAGTAAAGAGATTAGCAAACAGCGTGCCGAAAATAGTTCAAAACCGTAATTGCAGCTACAGCAAGTAGTTATAATCTTACGGATTGGCGTTGTTGTGCCAATTTGGCAGATACCGCCAAGCTAATACCGGTTTCGGCTTGAACTTATTAAAAGTTTTCTTGTATATATTTGACGGCGTTATTAAAAATTGTCATTCCGTCAGTGAATCTCGTCTCTTGTGTCTCGTTGCTCTTGCCTCGTAAGCGGGACCAGTGTGGGTGCTGGGTGAGGCGAACGTGTCTTTCAGGGTGCGGCATAAGTCCTAATACCCTGCCGGTGGTATCAGTCAGGCCAGCTATTGAATCAACCGAGCCGTTTGGATTAACAGGGTAATCGCCTTCTTCGCCGTTTTCATCGACATATTTGAACGCAATATGTCCATCGGACTTTAACTTCTCCAGCGTCTTTGTGTCTTTGGTTACGACTTTGCCTTCGCCGTGTGCGATGGGAAGATAGATTTGCCTGCCCGGCTCAATGAAAACGCATTTTTTCGTTTGCGGCGCAAGATATACCCATCTGTCCTCGAATTTGCCGCTGTCGTTGTAAGTTATGGTAACCTCGTTGCTTGATACTCCATACTCGTTGCTCGTAATTCCCGGCAGGATTCCCGTCTTGACGAGTACTTGAAAGCCGTTGCAGATTCCGAGTATCAGTTTACCGTTGTCGATAAATTTTTGTATTGGTTCATAAAGATGATGTACGATTTGGTTGGCTAAAATTTTACCTGCGGCCACATCATCGCCGTAGCTGAACCCACCGGGAATAACGATTATCTGGTATTGGTCGAGCAGTTCTTTATCTTCGATTATTTTGTTTATATGCACGCGTTCGGCTGACGCCCCCGCCAATTCGAGGGCGTGTTCGGTTTCCATATCGCAATTTATACCCGCCGCCCGCAAAACCATCGCTTTTATGACGTTACTATTTACCATTTATCACTCACCAATCAAAAGGTTTTTGCCACGCTTGTTTAAGTGAATCTAAATCAAGTTCGATAACAGCTTTGCTGTTTTCTGATTTTATAGTAAGCGTTTTTCCCTCGGTTACTTTTCCGATTTGTCCGAACGGCAGGTTCAGCATCAGCTTTGCAAATGCATTGTAGTTATCCGGCTCAACCTCCACGATATATCGAGAGTTCGATTCGCTGAACAGTTGCGCATCTGTTCGCAAACAATCGTTACTTCTCGGCAGGCCGCGCAGGTCTGCTTCTATGCCGAGTTCGCCGGCGAAGGCCATTTCCGCCAGCGCCACAGCTAAGCCGCCTTCGGAGCAGTCGTGGCAACTGACTATAAGGCCGTCGGCGATTGCGGCGGCAATCCGTTCAGCAATTTCAGGAGCTTTTTCCAAATCAACCTTTGGAACGTTGGCTCCGAGCTGGCCGTGGATTTTGTAATAGTGCGAGCCGCCCAATTCATTTTTGGTCTCGCCCACTATAAAGAGCAGATTGGATGCACTTTTGACATCCATCGTTACGCATTTATTGATGTCATCAACGAGCGACATAGCGCTGATTAAAAGCGTTGACGGTATGGATATTTGCGTGCCGTCTTCGCAGGAAAACTCGTTATTGAGCGAATCTTTGCCGGAGATAAACGGCGCTTCGTATGCAATTGCGCCGTCATAACAGGCCTGGGCCGCCCGTACCAATGTGCCGAACGTTTCCGGCTTCGTGCAGTTGCCCCAGCAGAAGTTATCCAGCAGGGCAATTCTGTCGGCTCGTCCGCCCACACATATCAGATTTCTAACGGCCTCATCGATACCTGCTAATGCCATCCAGTACGGGTCGATGTCGCCGTAGAGCGGATTCATTCCGCAGCTAATTGCAAGACCTCTGTCTGATTCAAATTTTGGCTTTATCACCGCTGCATCACTGGGCCCGTCATTTTTTACGCCGGTCAACGGCTTGACGACTGAGCTGCCCTGAACCTCGTGGTCATACTGGTGGATTACCCATTCCTTGCT
>QNBZ01000095.1 GCA_003644295.1 Planctomycetota bacterium | reverse complement strand
TTAAATGTAATCGGCATTGTCAGTCTCCTTTCCACAGTCCGTGAACATTGCAATACTCTCTTGCAGTTACCGAATCAGCCACCACGTTAAAGACTGCCTGTGGAGCATCGCCGGGATTAAGAAGCTGCCGGTACGCTTTGCCGTCAGCCAGCAATTCAATCCACTCGATATAATGTTTTTCTTCCATTGGATGTAAAGTGCTGCCGACTGTAACTTTGTAACCATCATTGATTTTCTCTATTATCGGCACGTGTTTTTCTGTTGTAGCGTCAGCGGTTTTTTCGTCCAGAAGTTCCATCGGCTGCTCGCAACAGGTCAATTCACCAGCGCCGCCATGAACTACCTCTACAATGTTGCCACACACATTGCATTTGTAGATTTGAAGTTTTTTTGCCATAGCCAGCCCCTTTCTTAATTTAGAGATTTCACTTTGAAATTCCAAGCACCTTATGCTTGGCTAAAATTTCATCGGCCAGCTTCTCTAGGGCTGCAAAGTCATTATCTTTGGGAAAACCTTTCGTTATAACCGGTTCAAGGACTTCTACTTTAAGGTTGCCAATCAGCCCTGTAATCTGCTCTACCATCCTGCCGCCCCATCCGTAGGAGCCGATAATCGAAGCAAATTTTTGCTTCGGCCTGAGTGCGTTTGCCAAAGCACAAGCGTACACAACCAGCGGGTGCGCCCCCGTCAGAACCGTAGGAGAGCCGATCACTATCGTCGCAGCATCTACCAACGCCATTGCAAGTTTGCCAATGTCAGTTGCCGCAAGGTCGAACTGCTTAACTGTAATACCTCTTTTAATCAAAGCGTCAACAAAATACTCAACCATTTTTCCGGTACTCTTGTGCATCGAGATATATGGCACAACAACTTCGTTTTTAACCTGCTCACCAGCCCAGTCCTTATAAGCGTTGATAATAAACTGTGGCTTGTTGTGAACTGGGCCGTGGCTTGGGGCGATTATATCTATTTGCAGATTCTCTATTTTTTCAAGGTTCTTTTTCACAGTCGTCCTGAAGGGCATCATTATCTCTGCGTAATATCTCTTGGCCGCTTCATAAACAGCCCCCTCATCTTCCACAAACAATCCGCTCGCTGCCAGGTGTGAACCGAAAAAATCACATGTGAAAAATATCTTGTCTTCTTGCAAATATGTTCCTATGGTCTCCGGCCAGTGAACCCATGGAATATAAATAAATTGCAGGGTCTTATCGCCCAGAGAAAGCGTCTGGCCGTCATCGATTGTAATAAATTTATCTTCGCTGATGTTCAATAAATCAATGAGCATTGCCTTGCACTTGGGGTTTGTTACCACTTTTGCGTTAGGAAACTTTCTTAACACATCAGGCAAAGAGCCGGAATGGTCCTGTTCAGCGTGGTGGGCGATAACATAGTCAATGTTGTCAACCCCAGCTTTGGCAAGATTATCCATCAGCACACTTGTTTTAGTTGGGTCAACGGTATCCAGGAGTGCGGTTTTTTCACTGCTGGCTATCAGGTAAGCATTATAACTTGTGCCGTCGGGCAGCGGTATCAACTCGTCGAACAGCCGCCTGTCCCAATCAATCGTGCCTACAGCATAAACGTTAGTTTTAATCTGTCTCATAATTAAATCCACCATTAATAATTTGTTGGTTCCAGTTCAAAATAGGCCTGCGGATGTGCACAGGCAGGACACTTTTCCGGGGCTTCTGGTCCTTCGTGGACATAGCCACAGTTTCTGCATACCCAGCGAACAGTCTTTTCTCGCTTAAAGGCCCTGCCTTCCTGTATGTTTTTCGCCAATGCCACATATCTGTCTTCGTGGCGTTTTTCAGCAACGGCTATATTTCTGAATACGTTGGCGATTTCTTTGAATCCTTCTTTTTCTGCCGTCTCTGCGAACTCAGGATACATCTCAGTCGTTTCGTAGTGTTCACCGGCTGCTGCCGCTTTCAAATTTTCAAGTGTGTTGCCGATGACCCCAGCCGGGAATGCCGCCGCAATCTCAACTTCGCCGCCTTGTAGAAACTTGAACTCTCGCTTGGCGTGTTCTTTTTCTTGACTTGCTGTCTCTTCAAAAATAGCTCTTATCTGCTCGTATCCCTCTTTTTTAGCTTGGCTGGCAAAATATGTGTACCTATTTCTCGCCTGTGATTCGCCTGCAAACGCAGTCAATAAGTTTTTTTCAGTTTGTGTACCTTTAAGTTCCATTGATAAACCTCCTTTTGAATAGCTGTTCTTTCGGAAAGTGTTCATCACACCGTTTTAACGGTTGGCTATCGAAATGCAAGCAGAAATTTTGGCTTTGGTGCCGCCCAAAATCTGTGCGGGCAGGCGAGGGTCATTGTATTTTCTTGCAACATCTACTTCATTCAATATACTATTGTTACGCAATACGATACCTGCTTCCGCAGGCACAAGCATACGAAATACGAATTAAATGCCGAAACGCAAAGACATCAACAAGATACTGATTATTGGCTCTGGTCCTATTGTTATAGGCCAGGCCTGCGAATTTGATTACTCCGGCGCCCAGGCCTGCAAGGTACTGAAGCAGCAGGGCTGTAAAATTGTTCTCACAAACAGCAATCCCGCCACAATAATGACCGACCCTGAGTTGGCTGACAAAACTTACATTGAGCCGATTACGCCGGAGATAGTAGAAAAGATAATTCGCAGGGAAAGGCCTGATAGTTTGCTTCCGACGCTTGGCGGACAAACTGGACTGAACGTCGCTGTAGCGCTGGCCGAAAACGGCACATTAAAAAAATACGGCGTCCGGATGCTCGGTGCCAGGCTCAAAAGCATAAGAAAGGCGGAAGAAAGAGACCTCTTCAAAAAAGTGATTGAGGGAATAGGTCTGCGGGTGCCAAAAAGCGGCTATGCCCATTCCACAAAAGAAGCGCAGGAAATCATAAGCTATGTGGGCTTCCCGGCTATCATACGTCCTTCATATACACTCGGCGGAACCGGCGGCAATGTCGCCTACAACACAGATGAGTTTGAAAAATATGTCGATTGGGGCCTCGACTTAAGCCCAAAGCACCAAATTCTGATTGAAGAATCGGTCATCGGCTGGAAGGAATACGAGCTTGAGGTGATGAGAGACAGAAAAGACAATGTCGTCATTGTCTGCTCTATTGAGAACCTTGACCCGATGGGAATTCACACCGGCGATAGTATCACTGTCGCCCCGGCCCAGACACTTACCGATAAAGAGTACCAATTGATGCGCGACGCTTCTCTCAAGATAATAAGGGCGATAGGTGTGGAAACCGGCGGCTCAAACATCCAATTTGCCGTCAATCCCGAAAACGGTGAGCTTTACGTTATAGAAATGAATCCCCGTGTCTCAAGAAGCTCCGCTCTTGCTTCGAAAGCAACCGGCTTTCCAATCGCCAAAATTGCTTCGCTGTTGGCCATCGGCTACACGCTTGATGAAATCCCCAATGATATCACAAAAAAAACGCCCGCTTGTTTTGAGCCGACAATTGATTACTGCGTTGTCAAATGGCCGCGTTTTACGTTTGAAAAATTCCCAGAAGCCGACCCTCATCTTACAGTACAGATGAAATCCATCGGCGAGGCAATGGCCATCGGAAGAACGTTCAAGGAATCACTTCAAAAGGCCATAAGGTCTCTCGAAATAGACCGTTATTCTCTCGACAATAAATACATCGATACTGAAATTACAACAGCCGAGTTGAAGGAAAAGCTGAAAAGAAACTGCTGGGACAAACTCTGGTACGTTGCCGAAGCGTTCCGGAGAGGACTTTCAACCGAGAAAATTTATAATCTTACGAAAATCGACCCGTGGTTCCTGGACAATATCAGGGACATTGTTAAACTTGAAAAAAGGATAAAATCAAAAACCAATAATCAATTATCAACAATCAATTATCAATTAAAAACAGCCAAACAATATGGCTTCAGCGACAAATATCTTTCTTCGATACTGAATATGCCGGAGCTGGACCTCAGGAAAAAACGTCAGAAGCTTGAAATAAATCCTGTCTATAAAACTGTTGACACCTGCGCTTCGGAGTTTGAGGCGACCACGCCGTATCTCTACTCGTCTTACGAACGGCAGTGCGAAGCAAATGTTACAGGGAATAAAAAAATCATAATTCTCGGCGGCGGCCCAAATCGTATAGGTCAGGGAATTGAGTTTGATTATTGCTGTGTCCACGCCGCCTTTGCCTTGAAGGAAATCGGCATTGAGTCAATTATGGTCAACTGCAATCCCGAAACGGTAAGTACCGACTATGATACGTCCGACAGATTGTATTTTGAGCCGCTGACATTTGAAGACGTTATGGCCATTGGTGAAAAGGAACAACCGGACGGAATCATCGTACAGTTTGGTGGCCAGACCCCGTTGAAACTTGCGATACCTCTCGAGCAAGCGGGAATGAATATAATCGGAACATCACCAGCCAGTATCGCATTAGCCGAGGACAGAAAGAAATTCAAACGGCTAATCGACAAATTAAAGCTGCTTCAGCCGCCCAGCGGGACGGCAAGCTCACTGCAGGAAACGCTCAAAATTGTTGATAAGCTTGGCTTTCCTGTTTTGATTCGTCCATCTTATGTATTAGGCGGTAGAGCGATGCAGGTGGTCTACGACGCTGAATCGCTCAAAAATTGTGTCAGGCAAGCAATCAAAGTCTCCGGCAGGCATCCCATTTTGATTGACAAGTTTCTCGATGACGCTACCGAATTAGATGTTGATGCCGTCTGTGACGGTGAAAACGTAGTCATCGGTGGAATAATGGAGCATATAGAAGAAGCAGGGGTACATTCCGGCGACAGCGCCTGCTGTCTGCCGCCGGTCTCTTTAAGCAGAAAAACAATAAACCAGATTAAAAAGCAGACGAAACTTTTGGCTCTGGAGCTCAACGTCAAAGGGCTGATAAACATTCAGTTTGCCGTAAAGGGCAGCCGGATTTATGTGCTGGAAGTAAACCCGAGGGCATCGAGGACTGTCCCGTTTGTCAGTAAAAGCACCGGTGTCCCATTAGCCAAAATCGCAGCGAAGGTTATGGCAGGTCTTACGCTGAAGCAGTTAGGTTTCACCAAGGAGGTGAGCAGAAATCATTTTGCCGTCAAAGAGGCGGTCTTCCCATTTATGAAATTTCCATGCGTAGATACTATACTTGGCCCTGAGATGCTTTCGACAGGGGAGGTAATGGGTATATCGAGTGATTTTGGCATCGCTTTCGCCAAGTCCCAGATGGCGGCAGGAAACAGTCTGCCAACCGGCGGAAACGTTTTTATCAGCGTGAGGGACAGTGACAAAGCTAAAGCCGTCCGGATAGCGAAGCGACTCTACGAGATGGGCTTTAGTATTATGGCTACGAAGGGAACTTGTGTAGAATTTATAAGAAACAACATCCCGTCTCAGTTTGTACTAAAAGTAGTTGAGGGACGTCCGAACATAGTCGATTCCATAATCGATGGTAACATCGGCCTTATCATAAACACTACGATAGGAAAACAGGCCATTATCGATTCGTTCTCTATACGCAGGAGCGCGCTTGACAGGCAGGTGCCTTATGTAACGACAATCAGAGGCGCAGATGCGGTAACGAAGGCAATAAAGGCGTTAAAGGAGCATAAATTAACCGTAAAGCCAATTCAATCATTTTATAAGTAATGTTTAACGGTCGCCGTTTCGGCGACACAATACGCAATACGAACTATGAAGGCGATTCTACTATTACAGGACGGCACGGTTTTCAAAGGGAAATCCTTTGGCGCCAAGGGCCAAATGTGCGGCGAAGTCGTCTTTAATACGAGTATGACCGGATACCAGGAAATCCTCACAGACCCATCCTATA
>QNBZ01000094.1 GCA_003644295.1 Planctomycetota bacterium | reverse complement strand
TTTCCGGTCTGGTAGTAGCTACCGTAAGATGCTCTACTTTTTTTCTGTCAATCTCGACCGGCTCGACGAGCGGATACCGCATATACCAGAAATATCCTTGCACCGTTTCGTATTCGACTTCATCATCGGCCAATACCGTTTGGGTAGCGGGGTCCCAGTTGACAAGCCGTTTGCCTCGATAGATAAGGCCATCTTTGAAGAGTTTGAAAAACGCAGCCCGGACGGCTTTTGCACAAACTTCATCCATTGTAAAGCGAGTTCGCTGCCAGTCGCACGAACAGCCCATAGCTTTTAGCTGCTCTATGATACGGGCTTCGTATTCGTCCTTCCATCTCTGGACACGTGCGACAAACTCTTCCCGCTCAAAATCGGTTCGCCGTTTGTTTTCCTCCGAGAGGATTCGCTTTTCAACAACCGTCTGTGTTGCGATGCCGGCATGGTCTGTACCCGGCATCCAGAGCGTGTTGTAGTTTTGCATCCTGCGAAATCGAATTAGTATATCCTGCAACGTGTTGTTAAGGGCATGGCCGAGGTGCAGTGGCGCCGTAACATTTGGCGGCGGAATTACAATTGTATATGGTTGCCGGGCGGATTCTTTGCCGTTAGCTGCTTCGGCGTGAAAATACTGTCCCGAAAACCAAATCTCGTTTGCCTGCTTCTCTATCGTTTTCGGCTCATAGACTTTCGAGAGTTGCTCTGCCATAATACTTACTCACGCTAAACAATTACCTGTAAAAAATCCCGGCAGCAATACCACTGACGCCGGAATTTTATCTTAATAAAACCGAATAATGATGTAAAGCAAACAATTGCAGGTAAATTGGATGCCACGGGAACATCCCGGCTGGCTGCGAAACTTTTCTTGACCTCAAGGCACAGCAAATGTAGTATTACCTCAATTGTATAAACCCTTTCTACGCAGAGAAAACTTATGGATTGTCCGGTCTGCAAAAACCCGATGATTACCCTCGAACTTGCCGGGGTCGAGATTGATTATTGTACTGCTTGCGGCGGTATCTGGCTCGACGCCGGCGAACTCGAACTGCTGCTTGGCAATCGCGAACAGGCCAAAAATCTTCTCGATTCTTTCAAAATCGACTCGCATCCAGCCGAGAGCGCAAGGAAATGCCCTATATGCGACAAGAAAATGCAGAAAATTATCGTCGGCACATCAAAGCCGGCGCTTCTTATAGACAAGTGCCGAAAAGGCGACGGCCTGTGGTTCGATAAGGGCGAACTACAAGACATTATCAGCAGGGCAAATTTAGACAGAGATAATAAAATCCGGAAGCTATTAGCTGATATGTTCGGCTCAGAACAACAAAACTAAATCTAAATCTAAACAGTGGGTTTTCATTATGGAACTAACATGGATTGACTTAGTGGTATTTGTAGGATTTATGGGTACAGTTGTTGCTGTATCACTCTATGCAGGACGGAAGGAGCGAACTTCCGAAGATTACTTTCTTGCCGGCAGAAAGCTCACCTGGCCGCTGATTGGCTTTTCGCTGATTGCCTCGAATATCTCGACCGAGCATTTTGTTGGAATGGCCGGTGCCGCCTTTGGGCGTGTCGGGCTTGCTATCGCCAGCTACGAATGGATGGCTGCGATTACACTGGTACTGGTGGGCTGGTTCCTGCTGCCAAGATTTTTGAAAGCAGGCATTTACACAATGCCCGAATTCCTTGAATACCGCTACAACTCCGGCACACGGGCAATTATGGCTACATATATTATGGCCGCATATATTATTGTTCTGCTGGCTGTTGTGCTTTATAGTGGAGCAGTCGCCTTTAACGCTATCTTTAACATCCCCGCCATCCTGGCTGACAAATTCGGAATAACGCTTCAAGACGCTGAATTCTGGGCGAATATCATAGCCATCTGGTCCATCGGTATTATCGCCGGCACCTACACTATCTACGGCGGACTCAAAGCGGTGGTCTGGTCTGACCTGCTCCAGGGTGGTGCTTTGATTCTCGGAGGAGCAATCGTTACAATACTCGGCCTCAGACTAATAGGCAGCGGCAATCCAATCGAGGGCTGGCAGACTTTCGCTGCCCAAAACGCCGGCAAACTCCACACCGTCCTGCCCTGGAACGACCCTGAAGTCCCCTGGCTGGCGGTTTTCATCGGCGGACTGTGGATTCCGAACATCTTCTACTGGGGATGCAACCAGTTCATTACCCAGCGTACCCTCGGTGCCAAAAGTCTCGCCGAAGGCCAAAAGGGCATCGTCTTCGCCGCTGCCCTTAAACTGCTTATGCCGTTCATAATTGTCATCCCCGGTATTATGGCTTTGCAGCTCTTCGGCAGCGAGATTGCCCAGCTCGGCGGAAATATCGGTGACAAAGCTTATCCATATATGATTAGCCGAATCCTGCCGCCACAACTGCGGGGCGTAATGTTCGCTGCGCTTTGCGGTGCGGTTATGAGCACCTTCAACTCAGGCCTCAATTCCGCTTCTACTATATTCACAATCGACATCTACAGAAAATATATCAATCCCGCTGCCTCACAACATAAGCAGGTTACTATTGGCCGAATCGCAACTGCTGTTATTGTTGTAGTCGCCTGTTTATGGGCTCCGGTCGTTGGCCAGTTCAAAGGTGTCTTTACATACATACAGGAAATTTGGGGCTTTATCTCACCGGGAATCGTAGCTGCTTTTATAATAGGGCTGGTAATTAAAAAGACACCGCCAACGGCAGCCAAGGGTGCTCTGCTGCTTGGCCCTGTGCTTTATGCTATCTGTCGTGTCCCCGCCTGGATATGGGAACATATCTACTATTCAAGATTCCCGAATGCAACAGAAGTGGTTGCACCGGAGGGTTTCTGGGGACCGATAATCAAATTCAGTTCCTGGGCATTTCTGCATCACATGGGGCTGGTTTTCTTGGTACTGGCCGCCTTTATGCTCATTGTAACGAAAATCAAACCGCTCGCCGAACCTGTTAAAATGCCACACTCGGATTTGGATACTTCCATCCATCCACAAACCTATATACTTGGCGGTCTGGTAATCGCCGCAACGGTCGTATTGTATATTATTTTCTGGTAGAACCTCGTAACATTTGATTTTAGGGGATTAAACCTTCTAAATGATTTGTCATACCTGCGAAAGCAGGTATCCAGAAGCAATAAAAATCCTGGATTCCCGCCTGTGTGCGGGAATGACAATAAACAAAACCAACTGTTATGATGTAGTAGAACGATTTTTATGAGAAGTCCAAAAATAACAAAACATCTTTTTAAGGAGTGAAACTATGGTCGCACTAATTGTTATAGCTGTCGTTCTTGTCTTGCTTGTTATTTTTCTAATCGGCATTTACAACACCTTGATTCGGCTGCGCAATCAGGTTGATAATTCCTGGTCGCAGATTGACGTGCAGTTAAAGCGCCGCCACGATTTGATTCCCAACCTTGTCGAAACCGCCAAGGGTTATATGCAGCATGAGCGCGGCACTTTCGAGGCCATAACGCAGGCCAGAAGCCAGGCAATGGGAGCGAAAACCGTCTCCGAGGCCGCAAAGGCCGAGGGTGCTCTCGGCGAAGCGCTCAGCAAGTTTATGCTGGTCGTTGAAAATTATCCTGACCTCAAAGCCAACCAGAACTTTCTTTCGGTTCAGGAAGAGCTTACCAGCACCGAAAATAAAATATCTTTCGCCCGCCAGAGCTACAATGACCAGGTTTTGTTCTTCAACAACAAGATTCAGATGTTTCCGTCGAACATCGTTGCGAGTATGTTTAATTTTGGCAAACGCGATTTCTTCGAGCTTGAGAATGTTGCAGAACGTGAAGTACCAAAAGTGGGTTTTTAGTTCTTAATTATGAATTTTTAATTAATGGCTGACAACGTTGTCAAAAAGAAAAGTTATGATTTTGCTTTGAAAATTGTAAGGTTATGCTCCTGGTTAAAGGACAACAAACACTTTGAACTGGCAAACCAGCTTCTACGTTCAGGGACAAGTGTTGGAGCTAACGTTGAGGAAGCTTTAGCGGGACGAACACGAAAAGATTTCTTCTGCAAAATGTCCATTGCTTCAAAGGAAGCAAGAGAAACAAACTATTGGTTAAGGTTACTGACGGATACGGAAATTCTTAACAGAAAAAAACACCAAACTTTACTTGATGATTCAGAAGAACTTATCAAGATTCTAACGAGCATAGTAAAAACAGGCAATAACAATGAATAATCTATACTCTTTTCCAATTCAAAATTCAAAACTCAAAATTCAAAATTGAATATGTGGGAATTGATACGAGCCAATAAAAGAAACTCTATTGTGCTGCTGGTAATAATGGCGGTTTGCCTGCTGCTGCTGGGCTTTATCATCGGCCTGGCTTTCTTTGGCCGGGACGGCGGCTTCTTCGGTCTAATAATTGCAACCGCTGTCTGGCTTATCCTTATGCTCGTAAGTTTCTCGTCCGGCGATGCAATCCTTTTAGCCGCCAGTAAAGCCAAACCGGTAACTCACGATGTCCACCCGCAGCTTTTCAACGTAGTTGAAGAAATGAAAATCGCCGCCGCCCTGCCTGCAATGCCGAAAATCTATATCATCAACGACCCCGCACCGAATGCCTTCGCAACAGGCCGAAGTCCAAAAAAGGCATCGGTCGCTGTAACCGCCGGCTTGTTAGGTCGGCTCAATCGTGATGAGCTTCAGGGCGTCATCGCACACGAAATCAGTCATATCCTCCACCGTGACATCCTTTTCGTAACGCTCGCCGGCATAATGCTCGGCTCAATCGTCCTGCTTTCGCAGGTTTTTTTACGAGGTATGTTCTACAGTTCAATGACTGGCTCACGCCGAAGATACTCCGCCGGCAGCAAAGGCGGCGGACAAGCCCAGCTTATTATGCTGATAATCGCCATAGTCGCCGCTATCCTGGCACCGATAATGGCACACCTGTTATACTTCGCACTTTCGAGAAGGCGTGAATACCTCGCCGACGCCGGCGCCGCCAGATTGACCCGCTATCCGGAAGGGCTGGCCAGCGCCCTTGAAAAAATCGCCAACGACAAGTCGCCGCAATTGGCTGCCGTTAATAAAGTAACCGCCCCGATGTACATTGTTAATCCTTTCAAGAAAGAAAGCCAGATGAAGCTGTCGGATTTAACCAGCACGCACCCACCGATTTCCGAAAGGATAAAAATCCTGCGTAATATGTCCGGCGGCGCATCTTTCAGAGATTACTCGGACTCTTTCACCAACGTAACAAAAACCCAAACAGTCATCCCCCCTGCCGCCCTCACCAAAGAGGCAATCGCTTTGCGTCAGGCATCGGCAGAAGCTAAAAAGAAGCAGCGTGCAGAAAAGCAGCTTCGTCAGGTCGGCGACATTATGCGAAAGGTAAATGGCTTTCTCTTTTTAACCTGTGTATGCGGCCTGAAGTTGAAAGTTCCCCCAAATTACAAAGGCAAAACAATTAAATGCCCAAGATGCAAAAGAATACTCAATTTACCCCAAAAAAATATTTAGTCGCTTTGTTTAGCCCCGCCACTTGTGGGCGGAGCCATATTCATCCCGCCGGTTTATCCGGCGGGTTATGTTATCAATACGATATACGCAATACGATATACTATCTCATAATCCAGCGTTTGCCTTTATAAGTCAATTTGGCTTTGGACCTCAGGGCTGGGTCTCCGCCGTATTATACCAATTGGAGTTAATTTTTGCGCCCTGTCATTCCCGCGAAATCGGGAATCCATAGGTTTATATATGTACTGGATGCCTGCTTTCGCAGGAATGACACAATAATTGATTGTCTGTCAAAAAGCGCATTTACTTAGTCCGATTGGTATTATCCGTTTTTGGCATTCTTACCCCT
>QNBZ01000093.1 GCA_003644295.1 Planctomycetota bacterium | reverse complement strand
GATGAAAAAGCAGGCTCAGAGCTTCGGGACAGTGATAGAAACAGGCATCGAGGTTAGCGCTCTGGAGAAACTGCCTGACGGCAGTATCGCAGTTAATTGCGACGGTGATAAATACACCGCAAGAGCTGTCATCTTGTCCCCCGGCAGCGACTACCGCAAACTCGGTATTCCCGGTGAAGAAAAGTTCCGCAATGCCGGAGCCGGCGTCAGCTATTGCGGAACCTGCGATGCCCCCTTCTTCAAAGGCAAACACGTCGTCGCTATCGGCGGCGGCAATACCGCTCTCGAAGAAACCCTGCACCTGACAAAGTTCGCTGAGAAGGTAACTCTTATACACCGCAGAGACGAATTCAGAGCGACCGGAGTCATCATTGATGAGCTTTTGCAAAAGGCCAATGAGCCGAACTCAAATCTTATTATAAAGTATAATACCGTAGCGACCGCCATAGAGGGCGACGACAGGGTGCAATCGGCCCGGCTCAAAAATGTAAAAACCGCTGAAGAAGAAGAGTATCCCTGTGACGGCGTATTTATATTTATCGGTATGACGCCGAATACGGACTTCTTAAAGGGCTTTGTGAAGCTGACCGGCAATGGATTTATCAGGTGCGACTGCGCATATCTCAGAACCAGTGTTCCTGGCGTTTTCGCAGCCGGCGATTGCAGGATCGGAGCGACTATGCAATTAGCCACAGCCGTCGGCGACGGCGTTACAGCAGCGATAATGCTCAAGCAATACCTCAAAAACCCGAACTTTTGGAACGAAGCGGTAAGCGATGCACTTTCCCTTGCTGGCTGGTGAACAATTAAAAATTTCTCTTTCCCGTGATTATGCTATAATAAAAGATGTTTTTCGCTGAGGGATAAAAATGCAAAGCAAGCTTATTGAAGTTGATGCAAAAAAAGATTTCGGGGACAAAGAATTCCGTTTCATCACAGAGTTTCGCCACAAATTCCCTGCCGACGAGATAAACATAGACTATCGCAGTAAAAAGCTTATAGCACATCTTAAAGTTGTTGATGTAACCGAGCTGAGAAAAGCAATAACCAGTTTGTCGCAAAAACATCATTTGGATAAGCAAAACAATCCTTTTGAAGGGCTTGTTCATAAAATTGAAGGTATAAAGAGTTACGGCCTAAAAGGGCAAAAGCGGTTATTTGTGGGTTACAATAAAGAAAGAAAAGTAAAAAATAGAAAAAAGAAAGAGCAAAAAAGAGGCATTCACTTCTATGCCGCAGACAATAATTTCAAGAAAGAAAACAATTCTCTGCCGGAGTGTTTTTCCGATAAAATAATATGCGGAGACAGCGAAGAAGTTTTGAGAAAACTGCCTGATAATTGTATTGATATGGTTTTTACATCACCGCCGTATAACTTTGGTTTGGACTACACATCCACAGATGATGACCATATATGGGAAAATTATTTTAACAAGCTTTTTGCTATATTAGAGCAGTGCATAAGAGTAACAAAATTCAGCGGTAGAATAATAATAAATATACAACCTCTTTTCTCTGATTATATACCAAGTCACCATCTTATCAGCAACTTTTTCATAAAAAAGAAAATGATATGGAAAGCTGAGATTTTATGGGAAAAAAATAACTATAATTGTAAATACACCGCTTGGGGAAGCTGGAAAAGTCCGAGCAACCCGTATCTTAAATACACGTGGGAATTTTTGGAGGTTTTTGTAAAAGGGACACTTAAAAAATGCGGTAGAAAAGATGATATAGATATCAACAGCGATGAATTCAAAAAATGGGTGACTGCTAAATGGTCAATCGCACCCGAACGAAATATGAAAGAATACGACCATCCAGCTATGTTCCCCGAAGAGCTTGTTGAAAGAGCTTTGAAGTTATTTAGCTTCCAAAATGACGTAATATTAGACCCTTTTAACGGAGTAGGAACAACGACACTGGTCGCCAGAAAATTTGGGCGGCACTTTTTAGGGATTGATATATCTGAAAAATACTCTCATATCGCAGAACAACGGACATTTTCCACTTTGTTTTAGAAACCAATAAACCAATAGGAGAATACATGGCTATCAGTAAAAAACCCTCTCCAGATATGCAAAAGCTGATAGATGCTTATAACCTGTTGGTAAAAGGTATTGATGAAGAAGCGCATAACAATGATGAACGGGCTTACGGAGGAGTCGTAAGGGCTGGCAAAGGGATATTAGTCGAGAGCATAGCAAAAAATATTGTCGAAATTGCGTGGAAAGAACTCGGAGGTGATAAAGGCAGACTTTCACTCAAAAAAAAGGTCATAAAAATACCAATTAATAAGCGGTATATAAAAAATATTAAAACGCCGGAAATCAAAGAATATATACAGAAAAATATTAGTGAGTGTTATTATAACCTAAAAACTGACATACATGTCCATATTGACAATAAATTTGTGATTGGAGTTGAGTGCAAGGCCTATGCTGAAAATGCTATGATGAAAAGAATTCTTGTTGATTTTACACTTCTTCGGCAGGTTTACTCGAGTTTATCTTGTGTCCTCTTCCAGTTGGAAAGTCAATTGGGAGGGGATTATTCAAAAATCAGCAAAAGTATTACTCTCGGCAGCTTTCCTACTCATACCTTGATGTCATACTTTGATGTCGATTTGATTGTCATTACGCTTCTGGAGGGCGAGCGAAAGGTAAAAAGACCAATTCACAAGCCAGAATTCTTCAAAGAACTACAGCCATTCAGCATAGTAAAAGCTGTCGAAATATTCAAAGGTCTGCTCAAAGAAGACTTATAACACTCTAACAAACTGATATGTTCTGATTTTGAGATTATGCGGACAAGAAAACTCGGCTATACGGATTTGGAACTGACCGCCATCGGGCTGGGAACATGGGCAATCGGCGGACCCTGGCAGTTCGGCTGGGGACCGCAGGACGACAATGAAGCAATTCGGACAATCCTTGCCGCAATAGACCACGGAATTAACTGGCTCGATACGGCGCCTATCTATGGCCTCGGCCATTCCGAAGAACTTGTCGGCAAAGCGCTCAAACAAACAAAAGACAAGCCACTTATCGCAACCAAGTGCGGCTTGACCTGGAGCGGGGCAAGCCAAAGGATAGCTTGCCTCAAAAAAGAAAGTATCCGCCAGGAATGTCACGCCAGCTTGAAGCGGCTCGGCGTAGATGTAATAGACCTTTACCAGATGCACTGGCCCGAGCCGGATGAAGATATTGAGCATGGCTGGGAAGAAATGGCACGGCTGGCTGATGAAGGCAAAGTAAGATACATAGGCGTATCAAACTTCAGCGTTGAGCAAATCAAACGCGTACAGCGAATTCACCCGGTTGCTTCACTTCAGCCGCCATACAGTATGCTACACCGCGATGTCGAGGATGAGCTTCTGGGCTATTGCTCTCAAAATGATATCGGCGTTGTCGCATACAGCCCGATGCAAAGGGGCCTGCTCACAGGCAGCTTCAGCCACGAACGATTGGCGAACCTGCCGCCGGACGACCATCGTAAAAAAAGTCCTGATTTTCAGGAGCCGAACTTCAGCGCAACATTGGAACTCGTAAAGCAACTGCGGCGTATCGCCGAGCGCAACGACAGGACTTTAGCTCAATTAGCGATTAGCTGGGTGCTGCGCCGAAGTGAGGTTACAGCCGCTATCGTTGGCGCAAGAAGGCCCGACCAGATTGCCGAAACCGCACCGGCTGCGGATTGGCGGCTCGCCGATGAAGATGCCGAAGAAATCGAGCGATTATTAAAAAAACGACAGGAAAAAACAAATGGCAAATAACAAAACTCTGTATGCCAGTCCTTTAGTAGAGCGAAATGCCTCAAAAGAGATGGCTGAGCTTTTCGGTGCTCAAAAGAAGTTCAGCACGTGGCGCCGGCTCTGGCTGGAACTGGCAAAGGCGCAGAAAAAGCTCGGCCTTAATATAAAACAATCCCAGCTCAACCAAATGGCGCAACACCTCGATGATATTGATTTCAACAAAGCCGACCACTACGAAAGAAAATTTCGCCACGATGTTGTAGCTCACATCCACACCTTCGCCGATGCTGCGCCGAAAGCGGCACCAATTATTCATCTCGGCGCTACAAGCTGCTTCGTAGGTGATAACGCCGATTTGATAATTATGCGAGAAGCGATGCAAATAACAGCCGGCAAATTGGCGACAGTAATAAATCTATTAGCCAAATTCGCGAAGAAGTATCGCTCATTAGCCACGCTGGGTTTTACACATTTTCAGCCGGCCCAGTTGACCACTGTCGGCAAAAGGGCAACTATGTGGTGCTATGAATTTGTAACCGACCTGCGGGAAATCGAGCATCGACTTGACACGTTACAATTTCGAGGCGCCAAAGGCACCACCGGCACACAGGCATCTTTTCTGGCTCTCTTCGACGGCAAGCACAACAAGGTTAAGCAGCTCGATAAAGCCGTTGCCACCGCCTTCGGCTTCAAAAAAATCTGCGCCGTTAGCGGCCAGACATATCAGCGGAAAATTGATACGCTCGTTGTGAACTGTCTTGCTACGACAGCACAGTCAGCCCACAAATTATGCAACGACCTTCGGCTGCTCGCCAATCTGAAAGAAATCGAAGAGCCGTTTGAGAAATCACAGGTCGGCTCATCGGCAATGGCTTATAAGAGAAATCCGATGCGGTGTGAGAGAGTAACTGCTCTTAGCCGATTGGTTCTGACGCTGGCTTCCAGTCCGCCGATGACCGCTTCCGAACAATGGCTGGAAAGAACGCTTGACGATTCTGCAAACAGAAGGGTGGTAATTCCGGAAGCATTTTTAGCTGTTGATGGAATTCTGGAAATACTTATTAACGTATTGGATGGACTGGTCGTTTATCCGAAGGTAATAGCCGCTCGTGTTGCCGCCGAGCTGCCGTTTATGGCTACTGAAAATATCTTAATGGCAGCAGTAAAAAACGGCGGCAATCGGCAGGAATTACACGAGAAGATTCGGCTGCATTCACACGCCGCTTCGGCGCAGGTAAAACAATTTGGCAAACCGAATGATTTGATTAACCGGCTAAAGGCCGATATTGCTTTTAGAAAAGTTGATTTTGAAAGCGTCTTAAATCCGAAAAATTACATCGGCAGAGCACCGCAGCAGGTCAATGAATTTATAAAAAGTATAGTCGAGCCAATCCGTAGAAAATATCGTAAAGAACTCAACAAAAAAGTGGAACTTAAAGTATAAGTCGTAACTTGATGCTCGTAAAAGAGGCAAACCGAGTATTGAGTATCAAGAATCGAGAATCGAGCGATGACCAGAGACGAACTGATAAAGCGTATTAGAGAAACTGCTTATCTGGAAGGTGATTTTGTCCTTCGCAGCGGGAAGCGGAGCAAATACTATCTCGACAAATATCTTTTCGAGACCTGCCCGGATATACTCAAAGCCCTCGGCGAAGAATTTGCGAAATACATTACCGATGATGTTACCGTAATCGCAGGCGCCGAACTCGGCGGCGTGGCGTTGGCTGCTGCGACAGCGATGCAAACCGGCAAGAACTGGGTAATCATTCGCAACAGCAAAAAGGGCTACGGCACAGGAAAATTAGTCGAGGGCCTCTTAAAGCCCGGCGATGTGGTACTGCTGGTTGAAGATATTGCCACTACCGGCGGACAGGTTCTTGAGGCGGCAAAAGTTATTACCGAAGCCGGCGCAACGGTCAAAAAAATCGTCTGCGTAATCGACCGCATGCAAGGAGCCGAAGAGAATATCACCCAAGCCGGCTATAAATTCGAGTCCATACTAACAAAATCCGACCTCGGTATAAAAAATTAGCATAGACCTTCTATTGCTCTGTTGAAAAAATGTCATCTCTGAAAGCGTGTTTTATGTCAAATATATTTTTAAGTTGTTCATCTGATTATCTTTATGGTTTTCACCCAAGTCATCTCTT
>QNBZ01000092.1 GCA_003644295.1 Planctomycetota bacterium | reverse complement strand
TTTCTTCCATAACACAGGTTTCCGTCCAAGGCATAATTAACCTCCTTTCGGAGGCAATTATAACTAACAACTGTTACCCATGTCCTTAGCATAATCTGTAACCTATGTTATCGGTTTGTACCCCTTCCTTAGCCCCAGATTTATTCGGGGGGTTGGGTTTGCCATAAAAAATACCGGCCTGAATTAACTTGAATTATTATAACAATACATACTTTGCCATTTTCGGCCTGTGGTGCAAAAGTTCGGTAAAGTGGTAAATTAAAATCTTCTCAATCTCATTCAACGTTTCTCCATCAGCGTCAGCGAATAGTTTCAGATCGCTTAAACAATCAGCCGCTTTTGCACTTATCCTGATTCTGTCAGGGAAACCGGCTTCGCAATCTCTGCAAACCAGACCGTTGGCGGAACTGCTGAAATAAAATTCGTCGCTCGTCGCTCGTCGCTTGTATCTCGTTTTGCAGTTCACGCAGGCATTAAGTACCGGCTGTAAGCCAACTTCTTTGAGCAGTGTCAACTGGAATAATATCAGCAGAGAAATCGCTGCTCGCGCACCCTTTAAGAATTGCAGGAAGCTATCAAAAAGCTGCGGGTGTGGGTCGTAATCATTTGTGAACTTATCGACAAGCTCGGCAGCGAAAAAGGCACAGTTCAAGGCGAAAAAATCACCGGTAAGATTTGTAAAGGCCGGTTGCTGCTGGAACTCCGTTAGGATTGCAAGTTTTTCTCCGGTTGAATTGGAAAAGACGATTTCGCCATAAGAGAGTATCTCGATAGGGCCGTCGAACGCTGATTTGGGACGCTTTGAACCCTTGGCGATGACGCTGATTTTACCAGCCGCCCTGGTAAAAAACGTTACGACCTGCGACGTTTCGGAATAATCAACAGCCCGTATGCATATAGCCGTGTCTTTGTTCAGCATTGTTGCCGCTCGGAAGTTTTCTGAATTCGTATCTGCTTCACCCTTCTGGCTTCGGCGGAGATTATGGTAAATTTCAGGTTCTCGTAATCGAAATGAACGCCGGTTTTCGGGATGTAACCCAGATATGAGAAGACAAAGCCACCTATAGTGTCGTAGTCTTCGTCCTCGGGCAAACCCAGCTTGAACTGGTCGTTAGCATCGTCAATGTAGGTTCTCGCATCAACTTCGATGATGTTCCGGTCGATTTTCTTTATGGATGCGGGTTGGGTTTTCTCGTATTCATCGGCTATCTCACCGACAAGCTCTTCGAGGATGTCCTCCAGCGTAACAATGCCGGCCGTTCCGCCATATTCGTCAAGCACTACGGCTATATGCAATTTCTTATTTTGAAACTCGTGAAGGAGAATTCTTAATGGTTTTGTTTCAGGAACAAAATAAGCCCGCCTTAATTTATCCCGCAATTTGAAATCTGCCGGGTCTCTGCCGATTTCAGTTAAAAGGTCTTTGGCATAAATAAAGCCGACTATGTTGTCTATATTTTCCTCATACACCGGGACACGAGTATGGCCAGCAGTATTGATGGTTTTCAAAACAGTCTGCAAATCAGAGTTGACCTCGACAGCTACAATATCGGTGCGCGGAGTCATAATTTCATCAGCGGTAGTGTCGCTTAACCCCAGTACGTTCTCAATCATCTGCTGCTGCTCCTCATCGACGGCCCCCTCCATTTTGTGCTGCTCAAGGCCGGTTAAAAATTCTTCCTGCTTTTCTTCTCTGTCCTCTTCAAGTGTTGTTTCAGTAACGCCGGCAAGTCGGCGAACAAGGCCATCATATAATCGAAGGATATAAAGAACCGGCCAAGCAACAGCGGCAAAGAACATCAGCAGTTTGTATGTTCGGCTCAGGATTTTTTCGCCTGCGTATTTGGCCCAGGCGTGAGGAATTGCAAGGCAAAATACCGAGAATATAGCCGCCGCAATGATGAACGTGAACAGGTAATCGGTGAACTGTGGTTTAGCGCCGCCTGCGGCAACAAAGGCCGTCAGTAACAACAGCAATATGCACGCATTGATGACAAGCCGATACAGTGCGCAGGTTAAAACCAGCTTCTCGGTGTTTTCTACGAGCAAGTCAGCATGCTTTTCCATGTTCACCGCCTTGAACGCTTCCTGTAATTTTATGAGTGAAAATGTTCTCAGGGCAATGTTGTGAACAGAAAAAAACAATGTTCCGCCGGTAAGAAGGCAAATTAGCAACACCGCCCAGCCAGTATAACTCACTTAATACCCTTTCAATATGTACAGCATTTGGCGTATAGTTTTTTCCTATTCGCTATTTTTATTATACACCAAACCATAGCCGAGTTGTGTTAAAATTTCATCTTCGGTATCGTGCATTTTTTTCGCCTGTGCTTGTTGAGAATCGTTGAATCCGAGGTTGTGCAGCAAGCCGTGCGTTATATAGAGCGCCAGTTCCGCCTGACTTGAATGGCCCCTTATCTTTGCTTCTCTGATTGCCATTTCGGCATTAACGACCAGCTCGAATGATTTTTCGGGGTCTGCGTCATCGTCCGACAGGTCAAAACTCAGGCAATCGGTACTACGGTTGCGATTCAAAAACCGTTTATTCAATTTGCGGATTTCAGTGTCGCCTGTTACTACGATACTAATCGTTGCCTCTGATATCTTGAAGCGATTGCAGACGGTTTTGACAAGTTTTTCGATATCAGGCAGGCGGACCTCTATGTCCTTGAAATTCTTGGCAATTTGAACCACTATCATAATTCTCAAGTTTCAGATGTTGATGTTTCCTGCAGCGCATCCGGCGAATTCGGATATGCTATTCTGCCGTGATAGTGCGCCGCAAGTGTTTTTGAAATACTTGACTCTATCTGGCTTAGCTCACGCAGGGATATATCGCACTCATCAAATTGACCATCCTGCAAACGTTTCATAGCCATATTATGCACGAGAGCTTCTATCTTTGTCGGCGTTACCTCTGGCAGCGCCCTGGCGGCTCCTTCCACAGCATCAGCCAACATCACGATAGCCGCTTCCTTTGTTCGCGGCTTCGGGCCAGCATACCTAAACTCACTTTCGGAAGGTTCATCAACATTTTTTAATCTTGAGTTTTTTCTAGCCTCATTGTAAAAATATTCAACCAATGTAGTTCCGTGGTGCGTTTCAATGAATTGTCGAAGCACAGCCGGCAAGGCATATTCCCTAGCCATTTCTATTCCGTCTTTGACGTGGCCTATGATAATCAACTGACTCATCGCAGGCGAAAGCTCTTTATGGCGACTGGTCTGGCCCATCTGGTTTTCGACAAAATAGCCGGGCTTGTTGATTTTCCCGATGTCGTGATAGTAGGCGCCTACTCTGCACAGAAGGCCGTTTCGGCCAATCGCTTCAGCGGCGGCCTCGGCAATAGAACCTACCAGCAAGCTGTGGCTGAATGTGCCGGGTGCCTCCATAGCAAGCCGTTTCAATAACGGCTGATTCGCATCACTATAGTCCAGCAGCGTCATACTCGTCGCTATTCTGAAAGCTCTTTCTATCAGTGGCAACAAACTTTGAATAAGAAGCCCCGCGATGAAAGTGGCGATGGCGTGTAAGCCGGCATTACCAAAGAGCTCGGCAAGCGTGCAAGGCCGGAAAGAATGGATTTGGGCTCTGTCTAAAAAGCCCAAAGCAAGCGCCGTCATAAATACTATCGTCGCTGCCAGTGCGCTGACCTCAAGCAGCTTCATTCTTGTCCGAATTTCCCTCAATGAAAAGCAGCAGGTAAAGCTGGCGGCAGCCATTATCAAAAACAAGTCGATTCCAGCTTGCGCAGGAATAACAGCACCCTGCCCAGCGGCAAAACAGGCAAACAGACAATAAAATATACTCATACCTATTGCAAAACGCTGGTCGTAAGCGATTGTCAAAATAATGGCCGCCGTAACGGCGGTTCCGGTAGCCCACGAGGGCTGACCCATCAGTAATACTCCAAGTTTGGTTATAGCCAACAATAAAATGAACAAACCTGCCAACGCCAGCGCCCTGGTATGGTTCTTGACTACTCGCTTTTGGAAATGATGTATGTAGAAACCAATAGCCAGGGAAATCAGGACCACTATGCCAGTTACCGCTATCAGTTCGGGATACTGGGCCTTCTGGAACAGTTCGAATGATAGAATTGGAACACAGAGAACAACGAAAAGCAGCTCCAACAATACCGAGCTGACAATGTCGGGGTTTACGAACCGACTTATTTTCGAGAATCGCTCAGCAGCTATATTCCTGCGTACCTGATTTCTTCGTGAGCCAGTTTTTTTCAAAAACCACATTATTAAAATTAAAAAGTTAAAGTTAAAAGCTAAAAGTTATAATTCAAAATTCAAAAATAACAAAGAAGGGACAAAGGTACAAAGTGGCAAAGGAACAAAACAATTTTACCAGCCGAGGCGAGCTTTGTGCCTCTATGTCTTTGCTCCTTTGTGCCTGTTCCTTCGTTTTTCGCTCTACGTTTTGGGCTTTTTGTATGCCTGCACGATGTCCTGAACCAAGTGATGCCGTACAATATCTCCCTGTGTCAATTCCACAACTCCTATCCCTTTGATTTGCCGAAGCATCTCTATCGCCTCGACCATTCCACTTTTTTGGCCGACGCCAAGGTCAGTCTGCGTTATATCACCGGTTATTATCATTTTTGAGCCGCGGCCCAACCTTGTCAGTACCATTAACATTTGTAGAGGTAAAGTATTCTGAGCTTCGTCGCAAATAATGACAGCTTCATTTAATGTTCTGCCGCGCATAAATGCAAGAGGAATGATTTCGATAATATCCAGTTCAATAAATTTTTTCATCTGCTTAAAATCCATCATATCTTCGAGAGCGTCAAAGAGCGGACGAAGATACGGGTTCACCTTCGCCTGTATATCTCCTGGCAGGAAGCCGAGTTTTTCGCCGGCTTCGACAGCCGGACGGGCAAGTACGATTCTCCTGATTTGATTCTTTTTAAGCATTGAGACGGCAATGGCGACGGCCAGGTACGTTTTGCCGGTTCCGGCCGGGCCTATGCAAAAGGTAAGGTCGTTGTTCAACATCGTTTCGATGTACTTTAACTGCCCCTTCGTGGTCGGCGAAACCATCTTGCGGGAATAGACGGCAATGGCCTCGCCAGTTCCGATAGTCGAAGATAAATCGCTTTGATTTAAGAAAAACGTTACATCGTCAGCGGTGAGTGAGCCGTGCTTTATCAGGCGTTTTTGCATTTTGTCGATAACTTGTACGGCAATGTTCACATTTTTTTCTTCGCCGATGATTATTAAATCTGCCTGGCGTGCGGTGAGCCGAACGCCCAAAGCCCGACGCAAAAGGCGAAGGTTGCTGTCGGCAGGCCCAAATAACTCAAGTTTCCTTGGAACCGAATCTAATTGTATAGCAACTTCCAATTTTATCTCTCTCGTATAAATGAACTAAAGTTAAAAAAGTTGATTGGTGAATTGATTGATTAGTTAATTGGTAACTAATTCACTAATCTCTAATCCACTTCTAACTTTAGCTCACTTCGTAAACATAAAGAACAGATATGCAAACGGCGCCGCCAGCAGCGGCGAATCAACTATGTCCAGTATTCCGCCGAAGCCCGGTACATTGTCTGCCGAATCTTTCCGCTCGGCATCCCGCTTCAACATAGACTCGGCCAAATCGCCGAACTGGCCTATAAACGCAAAACAAAAACCGAAGACTGCCGCCAGCGGCCAAACCATTATATCACAAACAACAGCAAAGATAACAGCAACTATAATTGCCATTGCAACTGCGCCGGCCATCCCTTCCCATGTCTTTCCGGGACTGATTTTAGGCGAAAATTTGTGTGAACCAAAAAGTTTTCCTGCTGTATAAGCTCCTATATCAGCGAATTTTACGACAGCTACAAACATCAATAACACCCAGGGGCCAAAGTCGAGCCGAATCGCCATACAAAAGCCGCTTAAAAGCCCCAGATAAATAATCGAAAAATAACTGGCGCCGCAATTTGCA
>QNBZ01000091.1 GCA_003644295.1 Planctomycetota bacterium | reverse complement strand
GTTATTAGGCATTATATATATAAAAATGATCGTACTCCTAGGATTCTAAAAACAGATAACCAATGCTAATGTCCAGGAAAATCAACAGATAACCTAATGCCTAAGAATCTGGGAATTTAGGAAATTCCTTTCCAGTAAGCCCTGTTTACATCTATTCTTAAGATTACTGGCATGATAATTATTCTAATTCTGTTTAATTAAATCGCTATAAACCTCCAATAACCTCTTTTCCATCATCTCCCAGTTGTACTTTTCCTCTACCGCCTTTCTGCCGTTTTCGCCCATCTTTTTGGCCTCAGAGGGATTTTCCAACAGATAGATAATTGCGTCAGAAATTTCCCTTAGATTGGTGGGATCAACCGAAATTCCACAGTTTATTTCATTTATAATCTTTTCGAGCTCCGGTAGATTGCTCGAGATTACTGGTAGGGAATAGCCAATATACTCAAACAGCTTTATGGGATAGGGGGTCTTGGAATATCTCATCGTTGGCTGGTATAATAAAAGACCGAGCTTGCTGATACCTAGGTATTTTGGAACCTCCCCATAAGGAACTGGACCAGTAAATTCCACTAGGTTTTCAAGATTGTTGGATTTTATATAATCTAATACTTTTTTCTCGTATTTTGTATCCTGAAACGGGCCGACGAATAGTAATTTTACATTTTCAATTTTGTTTCTTACTAATTCGATCGCCTTGATGGACTCTAAAATGCCCCTGTATGGGGTCAGCCCACCAACATAGATTATCAATTGCCTATTATTGTATTTTTTCATTAATGCATTATCCTCTGTGGATTGGAAAAACATCAGTTCGGGAAAATTTGCAACCACAGTTACATTTTTATTGAGTTTTAGAAAGTTTTTCTCCAGTATTGGATCAACAGTAATAATATAATCTACAAAATGGCAGCATACAGTTTCCAGAAAATTAACTAAGCTTCTAATTGCGGGTTTAATAAATCGGGGGAATACCGGATTTTCAGAAATTAACATGGCGTAATGCTCTCTTGCATCATATATTACCCTCTTTCTGCCGAATAGCTTTAATAAACACCCCACAGGTAATGTATGGAAGTCTTGACAATGATAAATATCCGAATTTAATCTGAATGCATGCAAACATAACATCAGTAAATAGTAGGGGTAGGACAGTATCCTGATCAACTTATTGCTGCTTCTCATTGATATGCCGGCGTAAATTACATCTAAGTCCTTTATCTCCTTCTTTTTCTTTTTTGTTCCATGTGAGAAAGCTGCAGCTAATACCCTTACATCGTAACCGTTCCTTTTTAGTGTCCTTACCTCCTTCAAAATTCTTGATTCCAATGACATATTGGAAACGATTATGGAAACATTCATTTTTTTCTACAGATCACCACCTTTCGTATACCTATATATCTTGACCTAGAAAATAATTCCAAAAATTTTGCCATAATTCTGAGAATTAGATTCTTCCACATAAATCCCGGCAAAATGCCCCAGTATATGGTTGAGATTACATCCAATTTTTCTTTCTGTAAAATCCCTTCATCTCTGTCATCCAGATGATGCAGGGAGTCTTTTTTGAATTTGAAATAAATCGATTTATCACTTGGTGTGGATAGAATAATATAACCTCCCTTCTTTGTTATCCTCCTCATTTCTCTTACGCTCTTAATTCTAATATCCTCATCACCCACAATTGTGCTCAAGCCACAGGTGAAGGTTATATCGAATTTTTCACTGGTAAAGGGTAGTTTCAGGGCATCGCCCCTGATTACATCTAACCCATAGTGATTTTTTGCGTAATCGCACATTTTTTTGCTGTAATCTAATGCGATAACATTTTTACCAAGATTCTTGAATATAAAGGAATGCATTCCTATACCACAACCAATGTCGAGTAGTTTATCCCCAGAATCAGGTATACTTTCTATGATTTTTTTAATGAATTGCCGTTCTTTCTGTTCGTTATAATGCTCTGACCACCACTTTATATTCTTGGAGTCCTCATATCCTTTCTTTATTTCATTCATGTTTATAACCCTCTAACTAATCCACTATAATTGAGGAACTCAAATTCATTTTCAGTTGCATATTTTACTAACCATTCATACCATCCCTTATATCTTGGAAATTCATCACTGAAATATCTCTGGTGGAATAAAATGTTAATTAATTTGTTCTCTTTTTTTGCCCTCTCAAGAAGATTTTTTGTGAGATTTATGGCCCGTTCCAGGGAGAGACCCATATATTTTGGAAGAAATAAATAACCGTCCATAATATGAAGCGGAATTTCCAACAAATTTCCAATGAAATAGGGTTGTTTCAGATCCTCAGAGAATTCTGTTGTATCATAGACATATCCTGCTTTATCCAAAAAATCCAGAGTTCGCTCGTTTTTCCTTAGGTAATGCATTCTGATCCCAAATTTTTTTAATCCGGAAATTCTCCTGAATGTATTGTATTCCTCTGAGATTCCATCAATATTTTTATATTCGATTCCATGCACCCCCAGATCAAAGCCCCTCTTTTTAATCAGATGTATCGCCTTTTCTGCCTCATTGAGGGAGTAACTTATGCCCAGATCATTAGCCACAGCAACGAAGAACGTTGAATTTACGTTATGTTCCCTGTCAAATTCCAACAACTCTCGCAGATTATTCCATGCATTCTCTCTGAATAGCCCCACCAGCCTTTTTATATAGGTCTTCAAGGAGATATTACCTCTTAATAACTCGATGCTACTCAACCCCATGAATTTAGGGATTATTAAGTCATGATAGTGCTCTTTCACGGACAAATGATCAATATCATGGGAGATAATTATCTTCATCGTATTCCTTAACTCATTATGGATTTGGATCGAACCGAGGTTACATTTTCAATTAACGGGCTAAAAATCCCTGAGATCATAGCAGGGAAATTCCCGTTCCTTTCCATTACCTTTCCATTTCCTTTTGCGATTTCAATATCCGTAATATGCGCTCGCTGGTCTTCCCGTCACCATATGGATTCCTGATTCTTTCCATTGATTTATGGAATTCCTCTCTGGATCTCTTCTCCACCTCTTCGACAATTTTTTTCTCATCCAGCCCCACCAAGACGTTTGCACCAAGTTTTACCGTCTCAATCCACTCCGTTGTATCCCTGATCGTGACGCAGGGTGTTTTCAGAATAAGAGCCTCCTTCTGAATCCCCCCGGAGTCTGTGATGACACAGGATGCATTTTTTAGGAGCATTAGAAAGTCGAAATAACCCAAAGGCTTTATTATTATGCAATTCTCTTGTAATTTCTCAAGTAGATTGAATTTTTTTAGATTCTTCATTGTCCTAGGATGTATGGGGAAAATGACAGGTTTTTTTATTCGAATGAGGGCATTCACTAACCTGCTCAGATTCCCTTCATCATCGACATTCTCCTGTCTGTGGGATGTTACTAAGATATAGCCTCTTGGATTAATCCCCAGTTTCTCCAGAATCTTAGATTTTTCTTTTGCAATTCTGTAGTTTTCTAGGCAAGCGTCAACCGTAATGTCATAGGTGAAAAAGATTCCGTCTCCTGGTATCCCCTCTTTACTCAGATTTTTCACTGCATTTTCTGTGGGAGCAAAAAGATAATCCGAGATGTGATCGACAATAATTCTATTAATCTCCTCGGGCATTCTTCTATCAAAGCTTCTCAGACCGGCTTCAATATGCCCCAATGGGATCTTCTGTTTCACTGCGGCAAGGGCCCCGGCCAGGGTTGAATTTGTATCCCCAATAACCAAAACGAGATCTGGGTCGAATTTTATAAGCTCTTTTTCGATTGCAATCATTGCATTACCTGTCTGCTCTCCCGGGGCTCCGGAACCAATATCCAGAAACTTTGATTCGGGCAGGTTTAATTCATCATAAAAGGTCTTGTTTAATTCATGGTCATAGTGCTGTCCCGTATCAATGAACTGAAGTTCAATTCCGTCTTCTTTTTCTATTTTTCTCACTAAAGGACTTATCTTTATCAGCTGTGGTCTCGTTCCTATCGATATGGTTAATCTCATTTTATCACCTCTATCTCAAAGATTACGGTGCCCCCCTCGGTGTAGGGCTCCCCCGGGTCGGGACACTGAATATAGGCCTTATTCCCCTTCTTCGCTAAGCCCAATTTTTCTGGACCTACCCCCGCTCTCAATGCCATCATAAAGTGGAGCAATGAGGATAATGCGTGGATGCAGATTTTATCAGTTTCCTTTAAATTTATTTCGGCACCCTCCATGACGATTTTTTCATTACCACTAAAAACGGCACAATTACCTCTGATCTCCTTTACCCTTGCTATTAATTTCATTTTTCCTTTAACGTTTTTTCAATAATTCTTGCCGTTTTCTCCCATGTGTGCTCCCGCATAACAATTTTCTTTCCCCGTTCACCAAAGGCTTCCCTCAAGTTTCTATTTCTGAGAAGTATTATTATTTTATCTGCGAGATCCTTAACGTTTTCGGGTTCAAATAACAAGCCGGTTTCACCATCCCTGACATATCTCTCCATCCCGCCCACCCTGCTTGCAACCACTGGTTTTCCAATGCACATATATTCCAGGACCTTGTGGGGAGAAATTAACTTTCTTTGATCGGTAACCTTGCTTGATGGGAAGGGTGCAACACAAACATCTGCAAGATTAATTAGGCTTGGCACGTCCTCGTATGGAACGGGCCCCGTGAATATGGTCTGTTCATTGATATCAACCTCCCGTGCAAGATTTTCTAAATACCTTCTATCCCCGCCGTCACCCACTATCAAAAGCCGGGAATTTGGAACTTTCTCCAGAACTTCTGGAAATGCCTTTATAAGAAATTGAACGCCAGCCCACTTCCTAAGGATTCCGACAAAGAAGACAACTTTCTTTCCGGAGAGATTATATTCTCTCCTGAGCTGCTCTGACCTTATCTTTTCTGACCTGAATTTTTCGTAATCTACAGCGTTCGGAGCGGCTTTAATAATCTCTTTCTCTATCCCCGTTTCCTTTGAGAGGATATCAGTTAGACCCTCCGAGACCGTAATAATCCTCTTCGCCCTTTTACAGCAGAATCTCTCCAGATATTTACCCACGAGGTATTCGTGTTTTCTGTAATGACTCGCCCCCCAGACATCATGGACGTTTAAAACGAATGGAACCCCGGTAAATTTACTTGCTATCCAGGATGATGTGCCGACCAGGTAGGGTGGGTTATGCGATAAAATTACATCAATTTTCTGTTTTTTTATAATATCGATCGCTCTTTTTGCCATTAGTGGAATGCTAAGACCCCAGTAAAGGGGATTTGGCCCAAAGTAAGGAAGCCTGTAGACGTGAATTCCCTCATATTCCTCATAGGATGGGGCATCCTGCTCCAGATTGCACTGTTCGATCGATTTTGGATTGTGAACCAGGAGATGGACATCATGCCCGAATTTTACCAGATTCCTTGCGGTCTGATAAACCCTGATGCTGGCTCCCCCGACGTGGGGGAAAAACCACCTAGCGGTCTGTAATACCCTCATTTTTATAGGATAGAATTATTATCCCCATCACATAACTCTATAAATTCCTCAACAGTTAATCCCGTATCTATTGACTTATGTAACGGAACAACTACCTGTGCAAAAGGATCCTCTCGTCTCATGATCACATGAGAAGACTTCTGCCGTCTAATATAAAACCCTGCCTTTCGCAGGGCACGAATTACCTTTTTACCAGATAAACCTCGAGGTAATTTAGTCAATGTACCATAACCTCAATCTCTAATACCTTTTTGCCCACCTCTTGGGGGACAGGAACACCATCTTCTATCAGGCATTCAATATAATCGATACGGCCCCTCTTTTAAGTTTTTTAACGCTTCTTGTTTGGTCCTACCTTGAGCAACGCAACCACGTAAGGTCGGACAAATAGCCACATATCCTGACTCTCTCCCCTTCTCCAGTATTGCAGTATATCTCATTTTT
>QNBZ01000090.1 GCA_003644295.1 Planctomycetota bacterium | reverse complement strand
ATACCAATTGGACTAAGTAAATGCGCTTTTTGACAGACAATCAATTATTGTGTCATGCCTGCGAAAGCAGGCATCCAGTACATATATAAACCTATGGATTCCCGCTTTCGCTGGAATGACAGGGCGCAAAAATTAACTCCAATTGGTATTATCAAACAAAAGTCAGGGAAAAAGGGATTTTTGAAAAATTCCCCCAGTTGACAGAAGGCGGTGGGTGAACTCCGGTGCGTGGACTATATAAAAGGACGGGAAATCATCCCGCCGTGGCCGGACGATTGCGGAACTAACCAAAAAAATCTTTAGCTGCATATAGCATCGGTTAGCTTGTTTTTCGTTGCTCGGCTGGCTTATCTAAATCGAAGGCGGCGGAAACGGCCTTGAGTGCTTTTTCGCCCTGGTCCTCATCCACGATGCAACTGATGCGGATTTCACTGGTGGTAATTGAATCGATGTTCACCCTGGCCTTTGCTAAAGCTCCGAACATTTTATCAGCTACGCCATAGTGGGTTCGCATACCAACGCCTATCACGGAAATCTCAGCAATATCCTCGCGAATAAAAACCTTTTCGCAGTTGACTTCTTTCTTGATTTTCTCTACAGCTTCTTTAGCTGCGGCCAAATCCGAGATGTGGATTGTGAACGACAGGTTTGCCTTTTTGGCGCTGAGTTCTGTTTGAACGATGTCGTTGACAATCACTTTGGCGTTCGCCAGATGAGCGAAGACCTTTGCGGCATTGCCCGGGACGTTGTCAACGCCCACAAGACCTATCTTGGCCATATCTTTCTGTATAGTTGCTCCTGAGACCACTACACCTTCCATTTGCGACTCCTCTGCAGTAATCATTGTTCCCTCTGTTTGCTGGCTACTGTTTCTTACGTGTATTTTGACATTGTATTTTTTGCCGAACTCCACTGCCCGCGTGTGCATAACGCCAGCTCCGAGACTCGCCATTTCGAGCATTTCATCATAACTAATCTGTTCCATTTTTGCGGCATTTTTGAATATTCTCGGGTCGGTTGTGTGGATTCCGTCAACATCGGTATAAATCTCGCACTGTTCAGCCCCAAGTGCAGCTGCGATTGCAACGGCGGTTGTGTCTGAGCCGCCTCTGCCGAGCGTAGTTATATTTTCATTTTCGTCTATGCCCTGAAAGCCGGCAACGAGAACGACTTTGCCTTTATCTAATTGTTTACGAATTCGCTCTGCTTCGATGCTTTTTATTTGCGCCTTTGTGTGGACGCTGTCTGTAATCATTCGGATTTGGCTGCCTGTGAAACTGATAGCGTCATAACCGGCGGCATCGAGAGCCATAGCGAAAAGCGAAACCGATTGTTGTTCGCCGGTGCTGAGTAGCTGGTCCATCTCGCGTTTGGGCGGATTTGGATTAAGCTCCATCGCATCTGCGATAAGCTGGTCGGTCTGTTTGCCGCGTGCTGAAGCCACCACGACAACCTGATAGTTGTTTTTTACCGCTTTAATAACATGCTCAGCGGCCCGGCGAATCTTCTCTGCATCGGCGAGTGAAGTTCCGCCGAATTTTTGCACAATTATTGACATATTCAGCTTTTTAAGAAATACTCCATTAGCTCGAAACCGTTGTCTATCTTGAATCCTGACTTGGCGGCGTTGGCCTCGCTGAAAGTTGTGTGCAAAACGCCGCTGACATTTGTACCAGCCATCGCAAACGGGACCGGCTCGGATGAATGAGCGCGGCTTCCTATGTATGTCGGATGGTCTGGCATTACAAGTATCCGCCAGTTTTCGCGGGCCTGGAGCGCTTCAAGTACCGGCCCGACAATATGCTTATCGATTTGCTCAATTGCCTTTTTCTTCATCTCGGCGCTGCCGTTGTGAGATGCTTCATCCGGCGCTTCTATATGGACAAAAACGAGGTCGTATTTATCGAGTGCTTCTACTGCGGCATAGCCCTTGCCCTCGTAGTTGGTATCGACAAATCCGGTAGCGCCCGTCACGTCTATCAAGTCAAAACCGACCAGTTTCGACAAACCTCTTACGAGGTCAACGGCGGTGATAGCGGCGCCTTTGATGCCAAATCGTTTTTGGAAGCTGTCCATTCGCGCCTTTTTGCCCTGTCCCCAAAGCCAGATGGAGCTCACCTGGTTTTCGCCGAGGTCCCTTCTGACTTTGTTAATATCGTGGTTTGCGAAGAACTGCTGCGAGCGAGCCATCAAGTCGATAAGCGCCTCGGCGTTTTTGCCGCGAGGCAGAACTTTTTCTATCGTCGTACCTATGCAGTCGTGCGGCGGATACGTCTGAACATCGAAATCGAGGCCTTTGAAGACAAGCAAATGTCTGTAACTTACGCCGGTGTAAAAATGAAACTTTTTGTTATTTAACTGCTTGTCCAGTTCATTTATCAGTTTCTCGGCTTCTTTGGTTGAGATATGTCCGGCGCTGTGGTCTGCCATTCTGCCATCGGCAATCGTAACCAGGTTGCATCTGAAGACCCAGTCGGTTGCAGACAGTTCGATATTGCGTGCTGCCGCTTCGATTGGCGCCCGGCCGGAATAATACCGCAAAGGATTATATCCCAGCAGGCTCATTTGTGCAACGTCGCTGCCGGCCTCCATATCTTCAGGAATTGTCTGGACAATGCCCTGTCTGCCCTGGGTGCTGATTTTGTCCATATTCGGCGTTTCAGCAGCTTCGATTACCGTTTGTTGGCCGAACTGCTCGAGCGGCTCGTCGGCGGCGCCGTCAGGAATTATTATGGCGTACTTAATCATAATCCTCCGGTATATCAACTATTCTTATGCAGACCGGCTCGCCGCCGATTGTATCCAGTTTTTTCATCTCCTTTAATGCGGCGGTAACGTTTTTTTGTTGCGTAGGATGAGTTGTAATTACTACCGGCACGGTGTTGTCAGGGCCGTAACCTTCGTGTTGCAAGGCGCCGGATATGCTTATCCGGTGGTCGGCAAGCACTTTGCTCCATTGGGCTATTACGCCCGGCTGGTCTTTGCACATTATCTTTATGTAAAATCTGCTTACGAGCGTGCTGATTTTGTCTATCAGCGGTACCACTTCGTTTCGCGGCTTCAAATTTAGGTGGCTGAAAGTAGTGGCGGAATTGCCAAGAGCAACATCGATAATATCAGCGACAACGGCACTTGCGGTCGGCATCATTCCGGCGCCTCTGCCATAGTACATTACCTGCCCGACGGCGCTGCCGAATATACTGACGGCATTAAAAGAGCCGTCTACTTTTGCCAGTCGGTTGTCTTTGGTTATGAAAGAAGGATGCACCCGAAGCGATATCCTGTTGTTTTCGGTTCTTTGTCCTATCGCCAGCAGCTTTAGACAATATCCCATTTCACCGCCGTAGCGAATATCATCTTTTGAGATTGCCTCAATGCCCTCGACAAAAATATCTTCGAGCTTGATTTCGCATCCGAAAGCAATGGAAGCGAGAATTGCGAGTTTGTGGGCGCTGTCGCCGCCGCTGATATCAAGCGTAGGGTCGGCTTCTGCAAAGCCCTTTTTTTGCGCCGCAGCTAATGCTTCGGAGAAATCTTCGTTTTTCAAGGTCATATTGGAGAGGATATAGTTGCAGGTTCCGTTGACTATGCCGTACATTGCAGTGATGTTGTTTGCCGCAAGCCCGGTTCTGATGGCTGAAATAATTGGTATACCGCCGGCACAGCTTGCTTCAAAGGCGATACAGCGCTTGTTTGCCTGGGCGGTTTTGTAAAGTTCATTGGCATACTCGGCAAGTAAGGCCTTATTGGCGGTAACAACGTCTTTACCTGCTTCGAGCATTTTAAGCTGGATTTGTTTCGCAGCGTCTGTTCCGCCGACCAGTTCAACGCCTATTTTAATGGAATTGTCTTTCAATAGCTTATTGAAATCATCAGTAAGAACACCGTCCGGCAGCTTCACCGGCCGGGGAGCCAGCGTATCGGTATCGACAACACAGGCAAGTTCAAGGCGCAGGCCGGTCTTGGCTGCTATTGAATCAGCATCTTCGAGTATCAGCTTTGCGACTCCAGTACCTATGGTACCAAATCCGACAAGTCCAACTTTTACATTTTTTTCAGCCATACTTTTTGTTCCATATATTACGGCTCGTAGTCTATGAGTTCACAAGTAAATAGTCAATAATCAATTTACTATTTCTTGACGGTAGGTATTAGACAGCTTATAGTGTTCAGCATTTGGCACGCAGCGTTTGGCGTGTGATGTATAGTGTTTAATATGTTTGGAGTTTGTTGTTATGGCAAAAAAGAATCAGTGTGGTAAATGTACCGGATTGTGCTGTCGATATTTTGCTCTGCCGATTGAAACGCCGGAGGACAAAGAAGACTATGATGATATAAGATGGTATCTGTGCCATAAAGATATAACTGTTTTTGTGGAAGACGGCGATTGGTACATCAACATCAAGAATAAATGTAAGCACCTCTCGGAAAAAGATTACCGCTGCAAGATATACAATAAAAGGCCGAGGATTTGCAGGGAGTATAGCACCAAAGATTGCGATTACAGCGAGGGCGAATACGACTACGAGCTGCACTTTACCAGCGATAAGCAAATGGAAGAATATATGAAAATAAAATTCGACAACAACGTAACGGAAAAGCGGAAAGTAAGAAATAGGCACAAAGGAACAAAGACACAGAGGCACAAAGGGAAAAAGTAATGAAGATACCGCCGGTAAAAGGGACGAGAGATTTTTATCCGCCGGATATGGCCGTTCGGAACTGGCTGATTGACGGCTGGAAGAAGGTGTCTGTCCGCAACGGCTTCGAGGAATACGATGGGCCGATATTTGAGTATCTGAAAATGTTTCAAATAAAAAGCGGCGATGAAATTGTCGAGCAGCTTTTTTCGTTCAAAGACAGAGGTGGCCGCGACCTGGCCATCAGGCCGGAAATCACTCCTACTTTAGCGAGGATGGTAAATCAGCAAATCAACTCATTGCCGAAGCCAATCAAATGGTTTTCAGTGCCGAGATTGTGCCGTGCTGAACGTCCACAGAAAGGCCGGCTGCGCGAATTCTTCCAGTGGAATATTGACATAATCGGCGTAGATGACGTGCTTGCCGACGCGGAAGTGATTTTCTGTGCGCTGGATTACCTGCGGGATGTAGGATTGACGCCGGATGATATTGTAGTGAAAATATCCAGCAGAAAACTATTAGCGGCTGTGCTGAAAGAGATTGGCGTTCCCAAGGAGAGTCTGGACTCGTTGTATGCTCTGCTTGACAAAAAGAATAAACTGCCGCCCGAGACCTTTGAAAAAATGCTTAATGAGCAACTTCCGGATTCCGAAATGGCAGGTAAAATCCGGGCATTTATGGGGCTTGAGACAATTTCACAAATTGAGGAAATGTTTGGACGCCAGGAAGCTTTTGATGAAATTGTAACGTTGATGGATTGGCTAAACAGAATGGGTGTTGGCGACTATTGTAAGTTCGACCCATCTGTTGTTCGTGGTCTGGCCTATTATACCGGCATTGTGTTTGAGATTTACGATAAAGCCAGCGAGCTTCGCGCTATCGGCGGCGGCGGCAGATTCGATGACTTGCTGAAGCAGTTCGGTGGCACGGATATACCAGCTACCGGCTTCGGTATAGGTGATTGTGTGTTGAGTATATTGCTTGAAGAAAAGGGATTACTCAAAACCAGGCCGCAGCAACTGGACTATTTTGTTGCATGCGTAGATGAGAGCTTTAGAGACGCAGTTATTGAAGTAACGATGAGATTGCGTTCAAACTGCTTTGCTTCGAATTTCAGTTACAAGGCCGTTAAATTAAGCAAACAGCTTAAACAGGCATCAGACCAAAACGCCCAAAAGTGTATAATTATTGGCGAGGAGTTTAAGGATAATCAACTTCTCGTCAAAGATATGGTAGCGGGTGAGCAGAAAACGATTGAAGTTGACAAATTCTTCGCGGAACTCAAATCTTTAGTTTAAATGAAAGATTCCTCGCGCAATCACTACGAGCGAGCTTTTCAGAGTTGGTTAATTGACAATCGCATCCAACACATCGCAATAGACGAGCGCAAAAGGGCGGCTTTCGGCCGCTCAAAAATTAAGAGCTTCGATTT